>NZ_JAJCXD010000036.1:0-43980 GCF_021056305.1 Actinokineospora sp. PR83 | reverse complement strand
CCGGCCACCCCGCTGAGCGCGGGCGGCGCGGCCACGGGCGTCGGCGAGGCGGGCCCCGGCAAACCCGGCGGGATGCCCAGCGGCGGCGCGACCCCCGCCGCCGCCTCGGCGGGCGCGGGCGGTCGCGGCATGGGCGGGATGATGGGCGGCATGCCCATGGGCGGCGGCATGGGCGCCCAGGGCGGCAACAACGAGCACAAGGCCAGGACCAAGGTCGCGGGCAACCCGGAGGACATCTTCGGCAAACCCGGCCGAGCCAGCCCCTCCGTCATCGGCGACGACCCCGCCTGACCCGCTCCTGCGGGTCGCCCCAGCCCCCGCGGGCACCGCAACCCGCGTGGGCGGTCCCGGCTGGGCGCCCCCGCCTGAGCAGCCCCCGAATCAACCCAAGCACAGGGCACCGACGAGGAAGCCGAGCCGGGTCGGACTTGTCCACAGCCCGATCGATGAAGCCCCCGAATCAATCCAAGCAGTCCGCACCGACACGAAGCGCGGCCGGAACCCGGCTGTCCACAGGAGCCGGGCCAGACCAAGCTGGGCCAGGGCCTGTCCGCAAAGCCGCTCAGCCACCCCGCCAACCACCAGCCGGGCGGCCAGCCACCCCGAGCCGTCAGCGGCGCAGCTGCCGACCACCCCGAAAACCGCCGGCCCGGTGACCAACTGCCCGGGTGGGTGGATGTGCTTGGGTGGGGGAAGCGATCATGTGCAAGCCTGCCTGGGCAGTGGGGCACTCTTTTCGCCCCACTCGGTCACACCGGGCACATGATCGCTGTAGGGGCCCCGCCCGAGCAGATCCACCCACCCGGGCACCACCGACAAAATCCCGGCGCTTGGGCCGGCAGCACACGGCAAGATCCCGGCGAAGTGGATCCCGAGCACCACCGACAATCCGGCCCTTGAAGCCACGCCCTAGGCCATCCCGCGCAACTCGTCCTTCCCGCCACCCCGGTTCCGCCGGACCGTGTGCACGACGAACAGCGTCAGCAGCAGCAACAGCAGCCCGCCCGCGGAGCCGATCAGCGCCACCTGCATCGGCGCCCAGTTCTTCACGATCGGGCCCGGGAGCTCGGCCTTCATGTTCAGCGGCTGGTCCGGCTGGATGCCCTTCTCGGCGGGGATCGCCGCGGTCAGCGCCGCCAGCGGGTTGATCATGCCGTAGCCGATGCGGTTGTCCCGGCCCCCGGGCGCGGCCGGGTGGATGGCGGTCAGCTTGATCCGATCCGACACCTGCTTGGCGCTCAGTTCCTTGCGGTGGGAGCGGATCAGCGCGGCCAGGCCCGCCACGTACGGGGCGGCGAAGCTGGTGCCCTGGATCTCCTGGCTCTTGCCCTGCACGATCTGGAGGTTGACCAGCCCGTCGTTCGTGGTGGGGTCCAGGGAGATGATGTTGGTGCCGGGGGCGGCGACGGTGACCCACGGGCCGGGGACGGAGAAGTCGGCCGGGTCGCCGTTCGCCTGGATGGCGGCCACCGAGATCACGTACTCGGAGAACCACGGCGGCAGCACCAGGTGGTCCGGCCGGGTCGGGTCGCCCGCGTTGACGCCGGATTCGCAGTCCTGGCCGTAGTTGCCCGCGGAGGCGACCAGGACGACGTCCATCGTCTCGTAGGCGTAGCGCAGGGCGGCCTGGAGGTTCTTCTCCGACGGCTGGATCGGCCGGTCGGCCGGGCGGCAGCTGTCCACCGACATGTTGATCACGCGCGCGCCCTGGTTCGCCGCCGACACCACGGCCTGGGCCAGCGTCTCCAGGGTGCCCGCGGGCTCGGCGGGCGGGTCCGGGTTGGCCGCGGTGGGGCGCTTGCCCTCGTAGTTGGCGCTGGACTGGCGGATGGACAGGATCTCCGCGCCGGGGGCGATGCCGACGAACCCGATCTGGCCGTCCGCGGGCGGGTGCGCGGCGATGATGCCCGCGACCTCGGTGCCGTGCCCGTCGCAGTCCTCAAGGCCGTTGTGGGCCGCGATGACGAAGTCGCCGCCCCCGCGCACGGTGAGGTAGTCGTGCTTGCGGACACCGGTGTCGATCACCGCGACCGTGACGCCCTCGCCGCGGGAGAACTGGTGCAGGTCGTCGAACTGCATCTCGAGCTGGCCCCACGGCTTGTGCTTCAGGTCGAACCGCTGCCCGGACGCCGGGGCGATGCACGCGGTCTTCGGCGTGTAGGTCGTGTCCGGGCCCCCGACCTTGGGCACCGGCCAGTTCGGCTCCAGCGGCGGCGGGACCGCCTTGGTGTCCACCGGGGACGGTTTGCCCGCGGGCGGTGGCTGCTGCTGCGCGGACGCGGGGACCGCGGGCAGCGCCAACGCGATCGCCGCGGCGCCGAGCACCGCCCCGATCCGCCGCGCCCGCATCAGAGGCTCACCTGCCGCAGGCTGCTGTAGAGGTCCATCACGGCCAGCGCCAGCGGCAGCACGACCGCGATGCAGATGGCCTCGAAGACCTCCACCGTGCGCCGCAGCGGCGGGGAGAAGCGCTGCTCGGGGAACACCACGCCGAGCACCATCGCCGCCGCCGCGATCAGCACCAGCGCGCCGAACACCCACAGCAGCCGCTCGAAGCTGTCGGCCTCGACCAGCCAGCCGACGAGGATGCCGACCGCCGAGAGCATCCCGGTGGCCAGCAGCGCGATCGCCTGGCTGCCGTTGGCGTAGGTGCGGGCGCGCAGCAGCAGCACCAGCGTCGCCACGACGCCCAGGATGACGCCCCAGACCTTCGGGGAGCCCGCGCTGACTATGGCGCCGGTGGCCGCGGCCGCGCCGCAGCCGATGATCATGCCGGTCATGTACTCGTGCGCCAGGCCCGCCCGCCGCTCGATGGAGCGGTAGTCGGGGAAGCCGGTGTCCTCCTTGAGGTCCTCCGCGCTGCCGGGCACGTTCGGCAGCGGCAGCCTGGCGAGCTGGATGGTCAGCCGGGGCAGCACCGACAGCGCGCCGAGGGCCACTGCGGCCGTGCCCGCGCCGATGCCCGCCGCCGGGTGCGCCACCAGGGTGGCCACCGCGAACGCGGCCACGCCCAGCAGCGCGGCGGTGCCCGCCGCGACGAACGTGGTCACCCCCGCACCGATCAGCATGATCGACGCCGAGGCCACGATCAGCACCAGCGAGCAGGCCAGCAGCAGGCTGGCCCGGCCCGGTTCGCCCGGCACGATGTAGAGGCCGCTGACGAACGCCATCGGCAGCCCGCCCGCCGCCGCGACCAGCACCCCGGTCGTCGGCGCCTGGTACGCCTTGGCCAGCACCGCGCCCAGGGCCACCAGCACGACCGCCGCGGCGCCCGCGGTGATCGCCGGGGCCAGGTTGTCGCCGCCGGACAGGGGGCCCGCCATCAGCACCGCCAGCGCGCCGAGCACCAGCGCCAGCGCGCCCGCGATGTGCCCGATGCGGTTCGCGGTCTCCTTCGTCCACGGCCGGTAGCTGTCCGGCGCGGACTCGGCGATCGCGTCGACCACGTCGTCGTACAGCGGCGGCGGCGGGTTCTCCGCGCGCTTGCGCAGTTGCAGCATGTCCCCGTCGACCACGCCGAGCGCGCCCAGCGTCCGGCTGGGGTCCAGCGGGTTGTCGCCCAGCTTGGCCAGGCACCAGCCGCCGTGCCGGGCGCCGCCGTCGGAGGTGGTCTCCTTGGCCATCTCCAGCAGCATCGGCAGCAGGTCAGCCACCGACACGTCCGCCGGGAGGGCGACGTCGATGCGCGTCCTCGGCGCGACCACCGTCACCCGGCTGAACACGGTCGTCCCCGTTGCCAACGCCTGCTCCCTCGAGTTGTCCACAGGTCTGGCCGGACCGACCCCGGTCCGGCGCGGATCGGTCCTAGTATGGCCGCACCGACATCGCCGGGTCCGGCGGTTCCGCAGAAAGTCGCCGAGCACGGGGGTGGGGCGAATGCCCGCAGGGGTTGGCTACCGCGCGCTGGCGGTCCTGGCCGTCGTCGGCGCGGTCGCCATGGGCGCCTTCCTGTTCGAGCTGACCGGGCGGCACCCCGCGGGCGTCCTCCCCGGTCTGGTGTACCTGGTCGCCGCGGTCGTGCTGGTGTGGACGCCGAGCGGGCACGAGCTGGCCGACCGGGTCGCGCTGGGGCTGGTGCTGGTGGTGGCCTCGATCGTGATGATGGGCGTGCTGTTCTTCTTCGGCGGCCGCAACCCCGGCTCGCTGCTGTCCGGGGTGGTCTTCCTGCTGGCCGCGCTCGTCCTGCTGGTCGGCTCCGAGGTGCGGCCGGGGCGCGGGTTCACCCCGCCCGCGGTCCTGCCGGTGCTGGCCGTGCTCGTCGCCGGGGTGATCACCGGGTGGGCGTTCGTCACCGACGACGCGGACCCGGGCGCGCTGGTGCACGGCAGCCTGCTGCTGGTGGCCGTCACCGTCTTCCTGGCCGGGCGGCGCGCGCGGGGGCCGGGGCGGTTCGCCGTCGGGGCCGCGGTGTGCGCGGTGTCGGTCGGGATCGTCTACTTCCTCGCGGTGTCCGGCGGCGGGGTCGTCCCCGTGGTGCTGGGCGCGGTCTTCCTGGCGGCCCTGGTGGGCTCGCTCCCGGCGGTCCGTTCCGCCGAACCGACCGGGCCGGACCCGGCGGTTCGGTAGTTTCACCCCCCAAGCCGCAAATCGAGTCGAAGAGGTGTCCGCCCGGTGAGCACGCTGCAGTTCAAGCGTTCGCCCCGCCTGTCCGCGCCGCGGCAGCCCGGCGGGGAGGTCCACCTGGAGCCGCCGCCGGAGGTGCCCAGGGTCATCCCGGGCAACATCCTGCTCAAGATGCTGCCCGCGGTCATGATCGTGGCCTCGGTCGGGATGATGGTCTTCATGTTCATGGTGGGCGGGAAGAACCCGTCCTCCCTGCTCTTCGGCGGCATGTTCCTGATGTCCACGATCGGCATGATGGCCGGCGGCATGGGCGGCCGGGGCGGTGGCCAGAAGAAGGCCGAGATGAACGAGGACCGCAAGGACTACCTGCGCTACCTCGGCCAGATGCGCGACCGGGCCCGCGAGGCATCGCTGGACCAGCGCGCCTCGCTGGAGTGGACCCACCCCGACCCGCAGGCGCTGTGGTCGATCGCCACCAGCCGCCGGATGTGGGAGCGCCGCCAGGCCGACCCGGACTTCTGCCACCTGCGCGCGGGCCGCGGCTCGCAGCGGCTGGCCACCCGGCTGGTGCCGCCGCAGACCGGCCCGGTCGACGAGCTGGAGCCGATCGCCACGCTGGCCCTGCGCCGGTTCGTCCGGGCGCACTCGATCGTCCCCGAGCTGCCCATCCAGGTCGCCGTGCGCGGGTTCGCCGCGGTCGGCATCACCGGCGACAAGGACCGGTGCCGCGCCCTGGCCCGCGCGCTGCTGGCCCAGCTGGTCACCTTCCACACCCCCGACGACGTGCTGGTCGCCGTGGTCACCTCGGGCAAGGCCAAGGCCGAGTGGGAGTGGGCCAAGTGGCTGCCGCACGTGCAGCACCCGAACCTGCTCGACGGCATCGGCCAGTTGCGGATGATGGCCGGGTCGCTGGCCCAGATCGAGGACTGGCTCGACGACGAGCTGCGCGACCGGCAGCGGTTCACCCGCAACGCCCCGCCGCAGCCGGACCAGCCGCACGTCGTGGTGGTGATCGACGACGGCGAGGTCACCCGCGAGGAGCAGATCATCCTGGAGGAGGGCCTGGTCGGGGTCACCCTGCTCGACCTGTCCGAGTCGCTGGGCAACCTCACCGCCCGCCGCGGCCTGCGCCTGGTGGTCGAGGGCGACCGGCTCGGCGCGCGCAGCGCCAGCGGCGTGGAGTGGTTCGCCTCCCCGGACCAGCTCAGCGTGGCCGAGGCGGAGGCGCTGGCGCGCAAGCTCGCCCCGTACCGGGTGGGCGCCGCGGCGGCCGACTCCGGCGACGAGGAGCCGCTGCTGTCCAACCCGACGCTGCTGGAGCTGCTGGGCATCCCGGGCGACCCGATGACCTTCGACGTTCAGCAGGCGTGGCGGCCCCGGCCGGTGCGCGACCGCTACCGGGTGCCCTTCGGCGTCGGCGAGTTCGGCCAGGCCGTCGAGCTGGACATCAAGGAAGCGGCGATGGAGGGCATGGGCCCGCACGGCCTGTGCATCGGCGCAACCGGTTCCGGCAAGTCGGAGTTCCTGCGCACCCTGGTGCTGGGCATGCTGGCCACGCACTCGTCGACGACGCTGAACTTCATCCTGGTCGACTTCAAGGGTGGCGCCACCTTCCTCGGCCTCGACGGCGCCCCGCACGTCGCCGCGACCATCACCAACCTGCAGGGCGACCTGACCCTCGTCGACCGCATGAAGGACGCCCTCGCCGGGGAGATGAACCGGCGGCAGGAGGCGCTCAAGAACGGCGGCAACTTCAAGAACGTGTGGGAGTACGAGAAGGCCCGTGAGAACGGCGCCGACCTCGACCCGCTGCCCGCGCTGTTCA
Source organism: Actinokineospora sp. PR83 (assembly GCF_021056305.1). Taxonomy (NCBI): domain Bacteria; kingdom Bacillati; phylum Actinomycetota; class Actinomycetes; order Pseudonocardiales; family Pseudonocardiaceae; genus Actinokineospora; species Actinokineospora sp. PR83. The sequence goes on along the minus strand of NZ_JAJCXD010000036.1, from coordinate 37,592 downwards.
TCGTCGTCGACGAGTTCTCCGAGCTGCTCTCGGCCAAGCCGGACTTCATCGACCTGTTCGTCGCCATCGGGCGGCTGGGCCGGTCGCTGCAGATGCACATGCTGCTCGCCTCGCAGCGGCTGGAGGAGGGCAAGCTGCGCGGCCTGGACTCGCACCTGTCCTACCGCATCGGCCTCAAGACCTTCTCCGCGGCGGAGTCCCGCGCCGCCATCGGCGTGCCGGACGCGTTCGAGCTGCCGTCCATCCCCGGCTCGGGCTACCTCAAGTTCGACACCAGCACGATGCACCGGTTCAAGGCCGCGTACGTCTCCGGGCCCTACCGCCCGGCCGGGATGCAGGCCGCCGGGCCGGTCGCGGCGGTCTCCGGCGACCGGCGGGCCAAGCTGTTCGTCCCCGACTACGTGGAGATCCCCAAGGAGCCGGAGAAGCCGCTGGCCCCGGTGGTCGAGGAGAAGAAGCCCGAGGGCGGCACCGAGGTCAGCGAGCTGGACGTGATCGTCAACCGGCTCGTCGGGCAGGGCCCGCCCGCGCACGCGGTGTGGCTGCCGCCGCTCAACGACCCCAGCTCGCTGGACATGCTGTTCACCGTGCCGCTGCAGGCCACCGAGGACCGGGGCCTGTCCCCGGTCGGGTTCTTCGGCAACGGCAGGCTCCAGGTGCCGCTGGGCATCGTCGACAAGCCCTACGAGCAGCGCCGCGACATGCTGTGGGCGGACTTCTCCGGTGCCGCGGGCCACGCGGCGATCGCGGGCGGCCCGCAGGCGGGCAAGTCGATGCTGCTGCGCACGCTGGTCATGTCGATGGCGCTGACGCACACCGCCGAGGAGGTGCAGTTCTACATCCTCGACCTCGGCGGCGGCACGATGGGCACGCTGGACGGGCTGCCGCACGTCGGCGGCGTCGCGGGCCGGATCGACCCGGACAAGGTGCGCCGGATGGTCGCCGAGGTCACCGGCCTGGTCGCCGAGCGCGAGCAGCGCTTCCGCGACCTGGGCATCGACTCGATGACCGACTTCCGCAACCGCAAGCGCCAGGGCGGGCTCAAGGACGACCTGTTCGGCGACGTGTTCCTGATCGTCGACGGCTGGCTGAACTTCCGCCAGGAGTTCGAGTCGCTGGAGATGCAGGTCGTCAACCTCGCCGCGCAGGGCCTGTCCTTCGGCATCCACGTGATCGTGGCCGCCAACCGCTGGGCGGAGATCCGCCCAGCGCTCAAGGACCTGCTCGGCACCCGCTTCGAGCTGCGCCTGGGTGACCCCAGCGAGTCCGACGTGGACCGCAGGGTCGCGGTCAACATCCCCGCGGGCCGCCCCGGCCGCGGCCTGTCCCGCGACAAGCTGCACTTCCTCACCGGCCTGCCCCGCATCGACGGCTCCAGCAACCCCGAGGACGTCGCGGGCGGCGTCCAGGACGCGATCGCCAAGATCAACGCCGCCTGGCGCGGCAGGCACGCGCCGAAGGTCCGGCTGCTGCCCGAGCTGATGTCCTACGAGGACCTGCTCGCCCAGGACACCCGCAGGGACACCAAGCTGGTCCCCATCGGCGTCGACGAGAACGACCTGGCGCCGGTCTACCTGGACTTCGACGCGGAGCCGCACTTCCTGGCCTTCGCCGACGGCGAGTCCGGCAAGACGAACCTGCTGCGCACCATCGTCCGGGGCATCATGGACCGCTACACGCCCAAGGAAGCGGTCATCATCCTGGTCGACTACCGGCGCACGATGCTCGGCTTCATCAACACCGAGCACCTGCTGGGCTACGCGGTGTCGAGCAACCAGCTCACCGACATGGTCAAGGACGTCCGCGGCTCCATGCTCAAGCGGCTCCCCGGCCCCGACGTGACCCAGGAGCAGCTCAAGAACCGGAGCTGGTGGAAGGGCCCGGAGCTCTTCCTCATCGTCGACGACTACGACCTGGTCGCCCCGCAGGGCACCAACCCGCTGCAACCGATCGCCGAGTTCCTCCCGCAGGCCAAGGACGTCGGCCTGCACGTGGTCACCGTCCGCCGCACCGGCGGTGCCTCCCGGGCCATGTTCGACCCGGTCCTGGGCAAGCTCCGCGAGATCGCCAGCCCCGGCATCGTCGGCAGCGGCAACAAGGACGAGGGCGCCCTGCTGGGCACCACCAAGCCCAGCGCCATGCCCCCCGGCCGAGGCACCCTGGTCTCGCGCAAGGTGGGCCAAGCCCTCATGCAGATCGCCTGGATCAACCCGGAGTAACCGCGCACCCCGAGCCCCGACCCCTCGCCAGAGGGGTCGGGGCTCGGCACTTCCCGGGGCACCGGCGCCGCGCCGGGGCGCCCCGGCTGCCCGCACCGCTCTTGTCCGGGCACGTAGGGTGATCCCGGAGCCGAGCGGGGGGTGGACTGTGGCGCTGCGTGTGGCGGTCGACTTCGGGACGTCGAGCACCTGCGTGGCCGTCTCGGTCAACGGCCGGGAGCCGCAGGTGGTCGTCGTCGACGGGCAGCCCCTGCTCCGCTCGGCCGTCTACGCCGCCACCGACGGCACCCTGTTCGTCGGCCAGGAGGCGGAGCGCCAGGCCGCGCTCGACCCCTCCCGCTACGAGCCCCACCCCAAGCGCCGGGTGGACGAGGCCGAACTCCTCCTCGGCGACGCGGTCCTGCCGGTCCCGGCGGTCTTCCGCGCCGTCCTCAGCCGGGCCGTGGCCGAGGCCAGGCGGGTCGCGGGCGGCGCCCCGGTCGACCAGCTCGTGCTGACCCACCCCGCCGACTGGGGCGGTGTGCGCACCCAGGTCCTGCGCCAGGCGGCCGCGGGCCTGGGCCACCGGATCGCCACCGTCCCGGAACCGGTGGCCGCCGCCGTGTTCCACGCCGCGAGCTTCCCCGGCCCGCCGCAGCGCGCCCTCGCCGTCCTCGACGTCGGCGGCGGCACGGTGGACGTGAGCGTCGTGCGCACCCAGGGCCACCGGCACACCGTCCTGGCCACCAAGGGCGACCCGTCCTTCGGCGGCGCCGACGTCGACCAGCTCCTGCTGGAGCACATCGGCGCCACCTCCGGGCACCCCGAGGCCTGGCGCGACCTGGTGGATGGCCGCGACCTCGCCGAGCGGCGGCGCCGCCGGGTGCTGCGCCAGGACGTCCGCGACGCCAAGGAGACCCTCTCCCGGCACCCCTACACCGACGTCCCGCTGCCCTCGCCGTTCCCGGACGCCCACGTCACCCGCGACGACCTGGAGCGCCTCATCGCCGAACCCGTGGGCCGGGCGGTGCGGCTGGTCAGCGCGGCGGTGGAGGAGTCGGGGCTGACCCCGGCCGAGCTGACCGGGGTGTTCCTGGTCGGCGGCTCCAGCCGCATCCCGCTGATCGCCCGGCTGGTGGCCGAGCGCACCGGCGTGGTCCCGGTGACCCTGGACCAGCCGGAGACCGTCGTCGCCCGGGGCGCGCTGCGCGCGGTCGCCCCCGACCCGGAGGGCACCGGCGTGCTCGCCCCCGGCCAGGACCGCACCGTGCCCACCAACCGCCCCCCGATCAGAACCGCCGAGGAGCGCACCCGCCCCGTCCACAGCCCGGGCGAAGAGCGCACCCGGCCGGTCCACAGCCCGGCCGAGGAGCGCACCCGGCCGGTCCGCGGCCCGGCCCACCGCCACCCCTCCGGTCCGCTGCCGCGCCCGCTGCCCACCGGCCCGCGCCCCCCGGGACCCCCGTCCGGCGGGTTCCCCGCCGCGCACCCCGGGGCCGCCGCGGTCCGACCGTCCACCCCGGACAGCGCGCGGGGGGCGCGCGGGCGCACGTGGCTGCTGGTCGGCCTGGGCGCGCTGGTGCTCGCCGTCGCGGTGGCGGTCACCCTGGTCGTGGTGCTCCGCCGCGAGGAGCAGCCGCCCGCCGACCCCGGCCGGGTCATCGCCCAGTACGAGTACCGGTTCGCGCTGCCCGAGGGCTGGACCCAGACCGGGGGCGACCCGGGCCTGCTGCGCACCGAGATCAGACCGGCCGACGACACCGGTGGCGGGGATGCCGTGCTGGTCGAGGAGAAGCGGCTCAGCTTCGACAGCGGCGCCGAGCGGTCCCGCGCGGTGGACAAGCTGCGCAGCGACTACGAGGCGGGCGGCGACCAGTTCACCGACTTCGCCGACGCGACCAGGTTCGCCGACCGCGATGTCGTGCACTACCGCGAACAGCTCGACGCCGAGAGCGCTACCGTCGACTGGTACGTCCTGTTCCAGGGTGCGGCCCAGGTCAGCGTCGGGTGCCAGTACACCGACGAGGGCCGCGACCGGGTCGCGCGGGCGTGCGACGCGGTGGTCCGGTCCATGGTGGTCACCGGCTGAGCCCGGCCACCGGCTGGGATGAGGGGAGCGGGGATGAGCGCGCCGAACGAGGGCTTCGCCGAGTCGGTGGCCCGGTTCCGGTCCGAGGTGTCGGCCGCGGTCACCCGGGCCAGGCGGGCCTCCGCCGAGGCCGGGGACCAGGTGGCCGCCTTCCGCCGGGAGAACGACGCCCTGGCCGCCCGCGCCCGCGACGGTGGCCTGCGGGTCGGGGCCGACGAGCTGACCGACCCGAAGGCCCGCGAGCGGGCCGCCGAGTGGCGCCGGGAGCGCGGCCTGTCGGTCGACGAGTTCCCCCCGGCGCACCGGCTGGTCGTCGAGCGGGAGCCGGAACCGGAGCCCGAACCCGAGCCGGTGGACGACCCGCTGGCCGAGAACGACCCGGTGGTCCTGGAGCGCGACGACCCCGAGCCGCCCAGGCCCGCCCGCCCGGCCCCGCCGGTCCGGCGCACCGACCCCGAGGACGACGACGGCTACTTCGCCGACCAGCAGATCCTGCTCGAGGGCGGCTGATTCCCCCGGCCGCGTCGCGAACGCACATGGCAGCTTCACCAATGTGAAGTCCCGCTATTGCCGCGCGCCCGGCCAAAGTGCCTCTGACCTGCGGGTTCCCCGTTCCGGCATTTACGGGAGCAACTACCTGCGAACAAGTCGCACGCAGACGGAACCGAACCTGGCAGGGTCATCGTCGTAAGCGGCGTACGAACAAAGAACGCGTACGACCCACTACCACCAGGGGGTTCTCCCAATGTCCGGTTACGGAATCACGCCCGAAGAGATGGCCAAGGCCGCTGTCGACGTCGACAACGTCAACGAGGAGAGCCAGAACGCGCTCAAGAGCCTCGGCAGCGCCCTCGCCCCGCTGCACGACAACTGGAAGGGTGGCGCCGCCCGCGCGTTCGCCACGCTGATGGAGCGCTACAACACCGACGCCCAGAAGCTGCACAACGCCCTCGCGGCGATCTCCGAGCAGCTCAAGCAGTCGAACGCGGCGTACGTGCAGCAGGAAGAGGAGTCCTCCTCCTCGATGAGCTCCATCGCCAACGTCCTCGGCGGCTGAGTTCCCGCCCTCTTCGCTCCGCGGTTGATTTCCAGCTTCCAACCCCAGACTTCGCAGACTTAGGGAGAACCACAATGTCCGGCGACATGATCAAGGTCAACTTCGCGGAGGTCGCGAACGCCTCGGCGTCCCTGGCCTCCACCTCCGGCCAGCTCGAGGGCCTGCTCGGCGACCTCAAGGCCCGCCTGGCCCCGCTGGCCGCAGGCTACACCGGTGCCGCCTCCGAGGCGTGGGCCGCCAAGCAGGCCGAGTGGGACAAGGCCTACGACGAGCTCAAGCAGGTCCTCTCCTCGATCGCCGTGGCCGTGCAGCAGTCCGGTGAGAACTACGAGGCCACCGAGAAGGCCAACGCCAGCAAGTGGGGCTGATCGACCGCTGCCCCCTGGTGGCGGGTTGAGTCGAGAACTCCCGAGTGGGGCCCGGAGCGAGAGCTCCTGGGCCCCACTCGGGTTTTTCGTGTGTCCGAAAACACCCGTGCCCGCCCGGGGTGCTCCCCGGTGCCCCGCCACCCGCCCGCGCCACCCGCCCGCCACCGGCGCCGAACCACCGGTCGACGCCCGCTGAACAGCGGGAAAACACCGCCAACAGGGGGCCGTTTTGACCCTCCGGGAGCGACCCGGTATCTTCTTACGTTGTTGTGCGGCGCGGGGCGTGAAGCTCGACTGGTCGAACGCGAGTCGAGTGGCGTTGCGCGCCCCAGGTTGACCAACTCAACCCGGGGTGATGCCCGCACAGGCACCCATGACGCAAGTTGACGATGAGGTAGACCCGTGCCCACGTACAGCCCTAAGCCCGGCGAGGTCGACCGCGCCTGGCACGTGATCGATGCCGAGGACGTGGTGCTCGGCCGTCTCGCCACGCATGTGGCCACGCTCCTGCGTGGCAAGCACAAGCCCACTTTCGCCCCGCACGTGGACACCGGCGACTTCGTCGTCATCGTCAACGCTGAGAAGGTCGTGCTGACCGGCAACAAGCGGGACCAGGCGTTCGCGTACCGCCACAGCGGCTACCCCGGCGGTCTGCGCAAGCGGTCCTTCGGCGAGCTGCTCGACACCAAGCCCGACCGCCTGCTCGAGAAGGTCGTCAAGGGCATGTTGCCGAAGAACAAGCTCGGCCGCGCGCAGGGCAAGAAGCTCAAGGTCTACGCAGGCCCGGAGCACCCGCACGCCGCCCAGCAGCCCAAGCCGTTCGAGATTGCGAAGGTCGCCAAGTGAGCGAGGACGTCCAGACCCCCGAGACCGACGAGGCCCCCGTGGCCGCCGTCGAGACTCCCGAGGCCGACGCGGTCGAGGAGACCCCCGAGGTCGCCGACACCGACGCCGACGAGTCGGCGGAAGAGGCCCCGGCCGAGTCCGACGCCGTCGAGTACGAGGTCGCGGAGGACGCCGACGAGGCGCCCGCCCTCCCGCGCATCGGCAACGAGACCGCGCAGACCGTCGGCCGCCGCAAGCAGGCGATCGTCCGGGTCCGCATCCTCCCCGGCACCGGCCAGTTCACCCTGAACGGCAAGTCGCTCGAGGAGTACTTCCCGAACAAGGTGCACCAGCAGCTCATCAAGGAGCCGCTGGTCATCACCGAGAAGCCGGAGTCGTTCGACATCCGCGCCCGCCTGCACGGCGGCGGCATCACCGGGCAGGCCGGTGCGCTGCGCCTGGCCATCGCCCGCGCGCTGATCGAGCTGGACATCGAGGACCGCCCGGTCCTGAAGAAGGCAGGCTTCCTGACCCGTGACCCGCGGGCCAAGGAGCGCAAGAAGTACGGTCTGAAGAAGGCCCGCAAGGCGCCTCAGTACAGCAAGCGCTGATCGAGGGCTTTCCCGGGAAGGAGCGGCAGGTGCCAACCTGCCGCTCCTTCCTGCGTCTCACACCCCAGCAGGTCCTGGTCCCCAGGGTCGGCGGCCCGACGGCCCCCGGCCCCACCGCAGCGGAGGATGCACCCCATGGCACGCCTGTTCGGCACCGACGGAATCCGGGGGCTCGGCAACCGGGACCTCACCCCGGAACTGGCCCTGTCGGTCGCCGCCGCGGCGGCGGCGGTGCTGGCCCCCCGGGACGGCTCGCACCGCCCGGTCGCCGTGGTCGGCCGCGACCCCCGCGCCAGCGGTGAGATGCTCCAGGCCGCGGTGTGCGCGGGCCTGGCGTCCGCGGGCGCGGACGTGCTCCAGGTGGGCGTGCTGCCAACCCCGGGTGTGGCGCACCTGGTCGGCGCGCTCAACGCCGACCTGGGCGTGATGATCTCCGCCTCGCACAACCCGATGCCGGACAACGGCATCAAGATCTTCGCCGCGGGCGGGCACAAGCTCGACGACGTGGTGGAGGACGCGATCGAGGCGGCGCTGGCGCAGCCCGCCGAGCGCCCCATCGGCGCCGGGGTCGGCCGCATCTACGACATCACCGACGCCCACGACCGCTACGTCGCCCACCTGCTGGCCTCCACCCCGAACCGCCTCGACGGCCTCAAGGTCGTCGTCGACTGCGCCAACGGCGCCGCCTGGGCCGCCGCCCCGCAGGCCTACCGCGAGGCGGGCGCCGAGGTCATCGCCATCAACGCCCTCCCGGACGGCGAGAACATCAACGACGGCTGCGGCTCCACCCACCTGGAGCCGCTGCGCGCCGCCGTCCTCGCCGAGGGCGCCGACCTGGGCATCGCCCACGACGGCGACGCCGACCGCTGCCTGGCCGTGGACGCCGCGGGCGAGGTCATCGACGGCGACCAGATCATGGCCGTGCTCGCCCTGGCCCTGCGCGACTCCGGCGAACTGGTCGACGACACCATGGTCGTCACGGTCATGAGCAACCTCGGCCTGCACCTGGCCATGCGCGACGCGGGCGTCAAGCTCCGCAGCACCGCCGTCGGCGACCGCTACGTCCTGGAGGAACTGCGCGGCGCGGGCCTGGCCCTCGGCGGCGAGCAGTCCGGCCACGTCGTCCTCCCCGGCTACGCCACCACCGGCGACGGCCTGCTCACCGCCATGCGCCTGATGGCCCGCGTCGTGGCCACCGGCCGCCCGCTGGCCGAACTCGCGGGCGTCATGCACCGCCTCCCGCAGGTCCTGGTCAACGTGCGGGTCGCCGACAAGGCCGCCGTCGCGGGCTCCGCCTCGGTCGGCGCCGCGGTCACCCAGGTCGAAACCGAACTCGGCGACACCGGCCGCGTCCTGCTCCGCCCCTCCGGCACCGAGCAACTGGTCCGCGTCATGGTCGAGGCCCCCACCCACGACCTCGCCCAGTCCTGCGCCGACCGCCTCGCCGCCGTCGTCTCCGCGGCGAGCTGACCTGGTGAGCATCGGCCTCAGCGAAGCCCTGATCGTCCTGGTGCTGCTGGTGCTGTTGGTCGGCGGCGTCATCGTGGCCCGCAGGAGCCGCTGACCGGGGGGCCGGGACACCATTCGGCGAACGGCCCACCCGCGTCGCCGTGACCTCGGTACATTTCCCCCGTACGGAACCGAGCAAGGGGGGACAGGATGCCGGACGGGTCACAGCCCTCGGGCGGAACGGAGATGGACCCGGAGGCGGTCTCCGCGATCGCCGACGAGGTCGACGAGTTGGCGCAGGCACTGACCGCGGCCGCGGCGTACCCCACGCCAGCGGAGGGGCTCTCCGTGGACAACTTCGGCGGCTTGCCCGCCGCGCAGCGCGTCGGAGCCGACTTCCTGGAGATGAACCAGCAGTTGGCCACCTCGTTCGGCTACGTCGGGCAGCTGATGACGGCCACCGAGAACGCGCTCAAGGCCGCCGCAGGCCTGCAGGTCGACACCGAGACCCAGGCCGCGGACACCTTCGGCCGGGTGGGCGGGGCGTTCTGATGGGGGGCATCAGCGCCGCGGCCAACGAGATCTTCGCCATCGTCGACGAGCAGCCGCCGGACGTCGACACCAGCGACACCGGTCAGAAGCTGCTCCAGGACCTCCAGCCCCTGCGCGACATCCTCAAGGAGGAGCGCTTCGGGTACGTCTTCGAGGCGTGGGGGCGCAGCAGCTTCAACCTGGCCCCGTACGACACCCCCGCCTGGGGGAAGCTGACCACCGACGTGGACATCACCAAGCTCGACTCGATGCACTTCGGCAACCTGCGCGACATGGTCGGCCGGGCCACCAAGATGGCCGAGGTCGCCACGCACCTCGGCGACGCCATGGGCGCGGCGAACTCGGGCATCGGCACGGTGTGGAAGGGCGAGGCGGCCGACGCGGCGCTGGCCAAGTTCGCCGAGGTCGTGGCGGGCGCCAAGCAGTTCGAGGACACCTACACCACCCTCGCGGGCGCACTGGACGGCCTGTGCACCAACACCCGTGAGGCCGTGGCCGACCTGGGCGGGTTCGCCGCGGGCGACCAGCGCGGCGGGCAGTTCCTCGGGATCTACGGCGGTACCAGCGGCGACTGGTTCGCCGAGATCAAGCGGAACGTCGACGGGCTCAAGACGATCGCCGGGCAGGGCTTCCCCGACCTGATGGCCATCTGGAAGCGGATGGGCGAGGACAGCGACTTCCTCTACGACATGCTGGAGGACCACTACGGCCCGTTCCCCGCCGGGCTCCGGCTCTACGAGGAGATCCACGGCACGGTCCTGTGGCTCAACGACTTCGGCGGCTGGTACAAGAGCACCGTCGAGGAGCTGCGCGCCCGGCTGAAGTCCACTGTGGACTCGATCAAGCAGGACTTCGGCAACTTCAACTCCCTCATCGGCGACCTCGACGCGCCAGCCAAGGTCGGTGAGCCCTCGGCGACCAACCCGTTCGCCAAGATCGCGCCACCGCCCCCACCCGTGGAGAAGCCGGAGGAGGTCGAGCCGGAGGAGAAGCCCGCAGAGAAGGAACAACCCGTGGAAAAGGCCGACACCGGCGGTGGCCCGCCCGGTGGCGGTCCCGGCGGTGGCCCGGGCGGCGGTCCGGGCGGCGGTCCCGGTCAGCAGCAGGTCGAGATGCCGCCCCCGCCGGACGTGTCCGCGATGCCGGAGGACGTGCCGGGCGCGACGGACCCGGCCACGACCGACCCCGCTTCCCTCGACCCGACCGATCCCGCCGCCGACCCGACCGGCGCGGGCAGCAGCCCGCTCAACCCGGCCGTCGGGCAGCAGCAGACGGTGACGATCGCCGACGGCGATCGGCGGATCTCGGTGTCCAGCCCGGACAGCGAGGGTCACGTGACCGTCACCGTCGACGACGGGTCGGGCGCGCCGAAGACCTACGAACTCGACTTCGGCGCCCAAGGGCAGCCGGGGCAGGCCACCCCGGCCGGGGTGGCCCCGGGTGCCGCGCCGATCCTCTCGGCCCTCACCCCCGACGGCGGCCCGGTCGCCGACCAGTCGGGCCGGGCCGGGCAGCCGGACCAGCAGGCCCAGGTGGTCCAGGCGGGTCCGGACGGCAAGGCGCTCATCCAGGACGGCCCGCTGGCGATCACCGCCGAGCAGGCCACCGGGCCCGCAGGCGGCCTCGTGCTGACCGTGGACGACGGCTCCGGCTCGCCGACCACCTACACCGTCGACCAGCAGGGCGCGACGACCGCGGACGCGCAGCAGACCCCGGCCCAGAGCGGCCCGGCCTCCCAGCAGGTCCCGGCCCAGCCATCGGCTGCCCAGGCCCACGCCGGTCAGCAGGGTTTCGCGGGCCAGGGCTTCGCCGCGCAGGACCAGCCGGGACCGGATCAGCAGTACGCGGCGGGCACGCCCACCCAGTCCACCTTCGCCCAGTCCGCGCTCACCGCGGACAGCGGTGAGAGCTGGGGTGCCGCGGGCGGCGCACTCGACACCGACGGTGCCCCGAGCACCGACCAGGACCACCACCGGGACCGCGGTGGTGACGGGTCGATGACCCCCTCCGGTGCGGGCGAGGCCGGGCTGTCCTCCGCAGGCGGCGCGGGTGGCGACCCGTCCGGTCAGGCCGGTTCCGGTCTGGCGGGCGGTGGGGGCATGGGCGGCGGCATGGGTGCGGGCATGGGCGGCGGCGGTGGGGGTGGCCAGGGCGGCGACTCCGAGCGTGCGGGCAGCCAGTGGCGCACCGTGGGCAACCTGTTCGACGACGACGAGGACGAGACAGTCGGTGGCGCCATCGGCGCGGAGTGGGGGCGGTGACGGTGGGCATCGAGCAGAACCCGCTGTTCCGGATCGCGCAGGCCCGGTTCGAGGAGTCCCGGTACGCCCGGCGGGCCGAGACCGCCCGGATCGACGCGGAGTTCGCGGCCCGCGCCGAGCGGCTGGCCGCCGAGAAGGCCGGGCGCGACGAGCAGTTCGCCGCGCTGCTGGACCGGGCCAAGGCCATGACCCAGCGCAAGCCCGAGCCGGAGCAGGGCAAGTGGGTGCCCAAGGCGTCGCGGCAGGTGGTGATGACCTTCGGCGACGAGGAACTGCAGGCGGAGGCGGCCACGCGGACGCGGCCTATCCCAGTCCAGTCCGCGCCGCAGCAGCAGCCGCTGCCGTCCCTGCCGCCGACCGCGCCCATCCCGGTGCCCGAGCCGGTGCGGGAGCCGCAGCCGCCGCGGTACCTGTCCTTCGGGGGCGAGGAGGACGAGGCGGAAGCCGCGCCCCCGCCGCCGGTGCAGCGGCGGCCGGTTCGGCCGAGCAGGCCCGCCGAGCCCGACGACGACGACCTGTCCGGGCACACCTGGATGCGCTGATCCGTCCACCGCGGACGCCCCGCTGCCGAGTCCACTCGGGAGCGGGGCGTTTTGCGTCCGTTAAGGGATCTGCCCGATCCGGAACCCGCTGCGGTCGCGCCGACGTCGTAGGCGCACGAGCAGGTGCGAGGGAAGAGGGCGATCGTGGCGGACGGGTACAGCACCGGGGGTGAGTTGGCCGGGATCGCCGGGCGCATCAAGGGGCAGGTCGAGCCCATCGGCGCGCAGGCGGACCGGCTCGACGACGGGCAGGTCGGTTCGGCCGACTTCGGGCGGGCGTTCGCCGACCGCGGGGGCGCCTACGCCGAGGCCCTGCGCGGGCACCTCGTCGCCGGGGTGCGCGGGTACGCCACCGCCACCAGCACCTACGCCGACCGGCTGACCGACACCCACCGCGACTACACCGCGGCCGAGCAGGACAACAGCTCCACCGTCCGGAATGCGTGGCAGTGATGGCCGAGTACAGCACCTGGGACGAGGTCAAGGCCGTCCTGGACGACCCCGCCGTCTCCGACGACGACAAGGCCCGCATCCTGCGCGCCTTCGCCGACGTGCACGGCTCCTCGCCGTTCCTCGGGCGCGACCCGGAGTTCTGGGACAACGCCGAGGAGATCGAGGACTACGCCGACCGCTACGGCGTCACCGACGACGTCCGCGACCGGATCGGCGGCTTCCCCAGCCGGGAGGAGCGGGACGCGGGTCAGGCGACGCTGGACCGGGAGCTGGGCCGCGCCGAGTGGGACCGGGCCGTCGCCCGGGCGGGGGAGGACCTGGCGGGCCTGCCCGGCCGCACCGTCGAGGGCGGCGGCGCGGGGGTCGGCACCTCCGACGAGATCCTCGAACCCGGCTCGCGCGGCATGGGTTTCTTCGCGCTGTTCCTCCCGCCCTACCGGGACTGGCGCTGCGGTGGTCCCGACCTGCACACCGACTTCGAGAACGTCTACGACGAGCTGAAGTCCATCAACTTCGGCCGGTTCCGCGCCGACGCCGCCACCATGGGCCAAGTGCACGGCGAGCTGACCGAGGCCACCCTCGACCTGAGCACCGCCGCGGGTGACCTGCGCGGCGTGTGGTCCGGCCCGGCCGCCGACGCCGCCGACGCCTACGGGCGCGCGTTCGTCGGGCACGGCCGGGAGGTCGCCGACAGCGCCGGGACCGCCTCGACCCTGGTCACCGAGGCCGTCGCGCACATCGAGACGGCCGTGCTGCACCGGGCGCAGACGGTGTTCGGGCTGTGGGCGGACACCGTGGACGGCCTGACGCCCCAGGACACCTCCCGGGTCATCCGGGCCGCCCGGCGGCAGGCGGACCGCGACGAGCTGCGCGACATGCGCGGCTGGCCGATGTTCGGCGGGCTCGACGACGACCTGTTCTCCTGGCTCGGCTGGATCCTCTGGGGCGACCAGGTGCAGACGATCATGGCCCAGGCGGCCCAGGAGTGGCTCGACGGCACGTTCGTGGCCCTGTTCGACCAGAAGAAGAAGACCTTCGACGAGATCTGCGCCTCCACCAGGGAATCGGTGTCGGAGGGGTGGGCGGCCGTCGTCGACGGGCTGAACGCCGTTCCGGCCGACCCGTTCGCCGACCTGGCGGGCGGCATCGAGGTGCCGCGGCCGGACACCGAGCAGGGGCCGTCGACGCAGGGGCCGGGCGCGGTGGAGAACCCCACGTCGGGGAGCCCCTCGTCGGGTGGCGGCGGTGCCCCGACCGCGCCTTCGTCGTCGGGCAGCCCGTCCGCGCCCGGCGGGGGCGGATCCGGGTCGGGGGCCTCGGGTGGCGGCGGGTCCCCGCAGGCGCCCGCGGTCCCGACCGTTCCGCAGGGTGCGCTCACGCAGCTCGACCAGACGCCGGGTGCGGGCACGGTGCCCCAGCTCGACGACCTGATCACCGACGGCGTGGGCGGGCACGCAGGCGGTGGGGTGGGCAACGCGCTCGACCCGGCCCCGGACACGGTCACCATCACCGACGGGGACGTCTCGTACACGGTGTCCGAACCGGACGCGGCCGGGCGGGCGACGCTCACCGTGGACACCGGGGACGGCAAGCCCACGACCTACCAGCTCGACTTCGGCCCGACCGGCGCCGACGCGGGCTTCGGGCCCGAGCGGCGCGTCGCGGCGGAGGGCGTCCTCACCCCGGAGCCGGGCACGGACCGGATCCGGGTCACCGACTCGCTCACGGCCGAGCGCACCGAGGACGGGAAGATCGTCCTGAGCACCCCGGGCGCAGACGGCGCGGCCCCGAAGTCCTACACCGTCGACTTCCACGAACCCACGTCCGCCGATCCCGCTTCGCGGCTGACCGGGCTGACCGGGCTCACCGGTGGGATGCCGGTGGACACCGCGACCGCGGGCGGTGGCCCCGCGGGCGGTGGTGCTGCCGGTGGTGGTTCCGGCGGTGGTGGCTCGGCAGGCGGCGGCTCAGTGGCGGGTGGTGGCTCGGCCGGGGGCGGTTCCTCCGGCGGTGGGGCTTCCGCGCCCGCCACGCCCGCGCCCGCCGGGCCGGGGTCGTTCGCCGGGGCCATGCCCGCCGAGGCCGCGCCGGGGAACCCGGTGGGGGGCGGCGTCGCTGCCGCGCCCGCCGCTTCCGGTGGGTCGTCCGGGGGCGGTGGCGGGTTCGGCGCCGCGCCGATGATGGGCGGCATGGGCGCGGGCGGTGGCGGCAACGCCGGGGGGACCGACCGCGAGGCCAACCGCTACCTGGTGGCCAAGGACGTGTTCGAGGAGGACTTCGACCGCTTCGCCAGGGTCAAGGGGATGCTGGACCCGGAGTCGGTCAAGTGACCCCCGGCCTGGACGGGGCGCGGGCCCGGTTGGCGGCCGCCGCGGCGGCCGTCCGGGAGGTGCGGCTCCGGGAGGAGGACGCGCTGGCCGAGGTGCGGCGGCGGGCGGCGGCCAACAGCACCGCCGCCGGTGCCACCGCGCTGGAGGCCGCCAAGGCCATCGACCGTTCCGAGAAGGCGGCGAAGCCCACCACGGCGAAGTCCACCGCGCCGCCCCGACCGGAGCCGAAGTCCTACGTGCTGGACCTCGGACCCGACGAGGACTGAGGTCCCACCGGACCGGGGAGCGACCGCTCCCCGGTCACGTGCCCTGGTCGGCGGCCGATGAGGACTGGGTCCAGTGAGGCCGGGGGCGGGTGCTCCCGGTCACGCGCTCTGGTCGACCGGGTCTTCCAGGGTGTTGTCGAAGGTGATGTCGGCCGACTTGAACGGGGTCTCCAGGAGCGGCAGGTAGTCGCGCTGCCCCGCCAGGTGCACCAGGAAGAACGCCGTCAGCAGGGCCTTGGCCGCCTTGTGCGTCGCCGACTCCGCCTTGCCCGCGACCAGCAGCCCGCTCCAGTGCCTGCCCTCGGTGAACCCAAGGTGGCTGGCCTTGGGCAGGGTGCGCACCTGCGCCGGGCCTGCCCACGCCTCGGCGATCAGCTCCGCGTTGGCCACCGGTGGGGCGACGACGTCGCGCCCGCCGACCAGGTGCAGACCGGGCATGGCGCACTCCCGCGCCGCGTCCGTGGCGAACGGGCGGGTCTGGGCCGCGGCCAGGGTGGCCACCGCCCCGACCTTCGGGTTGGCCGCCGCGGCCAGGACCGCGCTGCCGCCGCCGGTGGAGTGACCGGCCAGGCCGAGCTTGCCGGGGTCGACGCTGATCGCGCCGTCGCCGAGGCGGACCCCCACGCAGACGTCCAGGGTGGTCTGCAGGTCCGCGGCCAGGAGCCGGTGCGAACCGAGCGGGCCCGCGTGGGTGGCCGGGGCCGCCGCGACGACGCCCCAGGACGCCAGGTGGCGCAGGAGGCCGTGGTAGCGGGAGGGGGGTTGCAGCCAGCCGTGGCCGAAGGCGACCGCGGGCAGGCCGAGGCCCGACTCCGGGGTGCAGACCAGTCCGGGCATCCCGACGAGCGCCAGGTCACCGCGCAGGACTCGGTGCGGGCCCTGGCGGGACAGCTCGACGAGGAGGTTCTTGGCCTTGCGTGCCATGCGCGCAGCCTATCCGGGTCCCCCCGGCGCGGCCGGCTACCCTGGTCGGGTGTGCGGAATCATGGGATACGTCGGGCACCGGCCCGCGCTGGACGTCGTGTTGGACGGACTGCGCAGGCTCGAGTACCGCGGATATGACTCTGCGGGTGTTGTCGTCCTCGCGGACGGTGGGCTCGCGGTCGAGCGCAAGGCAGGTCGGCTCGCCAACCTGGAAGCGCGGCTCGACGAGGTGGGCCGGGACGGGTTCGCGGGCACCGCGGGGATGGGCCACACCAGGTGGGCCACGCACGGGGCGCCGGTGGACCGCAACTCCCACCCGCACCGCGACGCCACCGGGCGGGTGGCCGTGGTGCACAACGGGATCATCGAGAACTTCGCCGCGCTGCGCGCCGAGCTGGAGGCGGCCGGGGTCGAGCTGATCAGCGACACCGACACCGAGACCGCCGCGCACCTGGTCGCCCTGGCCTACGCGACCGGGGAGACCGCCGGGGACTTCCCGGCGAGCGTGCGCGCGGTGTGCCGTCGGCTGGAGGGCGCGTTCACCCTGGTGTTCACCCACGCCGACCACCCGGACCTGATCGTCGCCGCGCGCCGGTCCTCGCCGCTGGTGGTCGGGATCGGCGACGGGGAGACGTTCCTCGCCTCGGACGTGGCCGCGTTCATCGAGCACACCTCCCAGGCCGTGGAGCTGGGCCAGGACCAGGTGGTGCTGATCACCCGCGACGGGTACGAGGTGACCGACTTCGCCGGGGAGCCCGCGCCCGCGAAGCCGTTCACCGTCGACTGGGACCTGTCGGCCGCGGAGAAGGGCGGCCACGAGTACTTCATGCTCAAGGAGATCGAGGAGCAGCCCACCGCGCTCGCCGACACCCTGCGCGGGCACTTCGTCGGCGGCCGGATCGTGCTCGACGAGCAGCGCCTCTCCGAGCAGGACCTGCGCGACGTCGACAAGGTGTTCGTGGTGGCCTGCGGCTCGGCCTACCACTCCGGCCTGGTCGCCAAGTACGCCATCGAGCACTGGACCCGGCTACCGGTCGAGGTCGAGCTGGCCAGTGAGTTCCGCTACCGCGACCCGGTGCTCGACCGCGCGACCCTGGTGGTGGCGATCTCCCAGTCCGGGGAGACCGCCGACACCCTGGAGGCGGTGCGGCACGCCCGCGAGCAGAAGGCGCGCGTGCTGGCCGTCTGCAACACCAACGGCGCCCAGATCCCGCGCGAGTCCGACGCGGTGCTCTACACGCACGCGGGCCCGGAGATCGGGGTCGCCTCCACCAAGGCGTTCCTGGCCCAGGTCGCGGCGAACTACCTGGTCGGCCTGGCCCTGGCCCAGGCCCGCGGCACCAAGTACCCCGACGAGGTGGCCCGCGAGTTCCACGAGCTGGAGGCCATGCCCGCGGCCGTGCGGACCGTGCTCGGCACCAGCGAGCAGGTCCGCGCGCTGGGCCGCGAGCTGTCCGACGCCAAGGCGGTGCTGTTCCTGGGCAGGCACGTCGGCTTCCCGGTGGCCCTGGAGGGCGCGCTCAAGCTTAAGGAGCTGGCGTACATGCACGCCGAGGGCTTCGCCGCCGGTGAGCTCAAGCACGGGCCGATCGCGCTGATCGAGCAGGGCCTGCCGGTGGTGGTGGTGATGCCGTCGCCGAAGGGGCGGGCGGTGCTGCACTCGAAGCTGGTGTCGAACATCAGCGAGATCCAGGCCCGCGGCGCGCGCACCATCGTCATCGCCGAGGAGGGCGACGAGACGGTGCGCCCGTTCGCCGACGAGCTGATCGAGGTGCCCGCCGTCCCGACGCTGCTGCAACCGCTGGTGTCGACGGTGCCGTTGCAGGTGCTCGCCGCGGAGATCGCCCGGTCGCGCGGCTACGACGTGGACAAGCCGCGCAACCTGGCCAAGTCCGTCACCGTGGAGTAGGTCGTGCGAGGCGCGTGGTCGACCGGCCGCATCCGCGAGGCCGAGGAGAAGGTACTGGCCGTCACCCCCGGCGGCGCGCTGATGCGCCGCGCCGCCTGGGGGCTGGCCGGGCGGGCGCGGCGGATGCTGGCCGAGCGCACCGGCGGGGTGGCGGGCCGCCGGGTCCTGCTGCTCGTCGGCGCGGGCAACAACGGCGGCGACGCCCTGTGGGCGGGCGCGTACCTGCGGCGCCGGTCGGTCGGGGTGAGCGCGCTGCTGCTCGCCCCCGACCGCGCGCACGCCGAGGGCCTGGCCGCGTTCCGGTCGGCCGGTGGGCGGGTGGTGACCGGGGTGGTCCCGGCCGACCTGGTCATCGACGGGATCGTGGGGCTGTCCGCGCGCGGGTCGCTGCGCCCGGACGCCGCCGCGGTGGTCGAGCGGATCAGCGCGCCCATCCTGGCCGTGGACCTGCCCAGCGGCGTCGACCCGGACACCGGGGCCGTCGACGGGCCCGCGGTCACCGCCGCGGCCACGGTCACCTTCGGCGGGTACAAGCCGGTGCACTTCCTCGCCGGTGCCCGCTGCGGCGAGGTGCACCTGGTCGACCTGGGCCTGGAGCTGACCGACCCGGACTTCGCCGTCCTCGACCGCGCGGACGTGGCCGCCGCCTGGCCGCTGCCGGGGGAGTCCGACGACAAGTACACCCAGGGCGTCGTCGGCGTCACCGCCGGGTCGTCGACCTACCCGGGCGCGGCCGTGCTGGCCACCGGGTCGGCGGTGCGCGCCACCTCGGGCATGACCCGGTACGCCGGGTCGGCCGCCGAGGAGGTCAGCAGGCGCTACCCGGAGGTCGTCGTCACCGGCTCGGTCACCGACGCGGGCCGGGTGCAGGCGTGGGTGGCCGGTCCCGGCATGGGCACCGGCAACGCCGCCCGCGACGTGCTGCGGCACGTGCTCGACGCCGGGGTGCCCACGGCGGTCGACGCCGACGGGATCACCCTGCTCGCCAACCACCCGGAGCTGTGGGACGCCCGCGACCCGGGTGCCCCGGTGCTGCTCACCCCGCACGACCGCGAGTTCGCCCGGATCGCCGAACCGCGCGGCATCACCCTGGGCGCCGACCGGGTCGCCGCCGCCCGCGCCCTGGCCGCGGAGCTGAACGCGACCGTGCTGCTCAAGGGGCACGCGACCGTTGTCGCCGGGCCGGACGGGCGGGTGCTGGTGAACCAGGCCCGCTCGCACTGGCTGGCCACCGCGGGCTCCGGCGACGTGCTCTCCGGCATCGTCGGCGCGCTGCTCGCCGCCGGGCTCGACCCGGTGCTCGCGGGTGGTGCGGCGGCCTACCTGCACGTCCGGGCGGGGGAGCTGGCCGCCGACGGCGCCCCCGCGTCCGCGGCCCGGATCGGGGACGCGGTGACCGCCGCCATCCGCGACCTGGTGTGCGACGATGACCGCCGTCATGGCTGATCAGAACCCCGTGCGCGCCGAGGTGGTGGTCGACCTCGACCACCTGCGGCACAACGTCGCCCTGCTCGCCGCCCGCGCCGGGAGCGCGGACACCCTGGCCGTGGTCAAGGCCGACGCCTACGGCCACGGCGCCGTCCCGGTGGCCAGGGCGGCGCTGGAGGCCGGGGCGACCTGGCTCGGCTCCTGCTCCCTGGACGAGGCGCTGGCCCTGCGCGCGGCCGGGATCGACGCGCCCGTGCTGTCCTGGTTGGACACCCCGGGCACCGACCTCGCCGCCGGGGTGGCCGCGGGCATCGACCTCGGCGTGTCCAGTGTGGACCAACTGCGCGGCCTGTCCGGCGCCCGGCTGCACCTCAAGATCGACACCGGGCTCGGCCGCAACGGCTGCCCGCCGCGGGATTGGCCGGAGCTGGTCGCCGCGGCCGCCGCCTCGGACAACGAGGTCTACGCGATCTGGTCGCACCTGGCCTGCGCCGACGAACCCGACCACCCCTCCGTCGACGCCCAGGCCAAGCGGTTCGCCGACGCCCACGACGTCGCCCTGGCCGCCGGGCTCACCCCCAAGCGGCACCTGGCCAATTCCGCGGCGACCCTGCTCCGCCCGGACCTGCACTTCGACATGGTCCGCGTCGGCATCGCCATGTACGGGCTGAACCCGGTGCCGCAGCGCGAGGACCTGCGCCCGGTCATGTCGTTCCGCTCGTCGGTCGCGCTGACCAAGCGCCTCCCGGCGGGCGAGTCCGTCTCCTACGGGCACACCTGGACCGCCGACCGCGACACCACGGTGGCCCTGGTCCCGGTCGGCTACGCCGACGGCGTCCCCCGGCTGCTGTCGGGGCGGATGGAGGTCCTGCTCGCGGGCCGCCGCCGCCCGGTGCGCGGCCGGGTCTGCATGGACCAGGTCGTCGTCGACTGCGGCGACGACGAGGTGGCCGTGGGCGCGGAGGTCGTGCTGTTCGGCGACGGGTCGCGCGGCGAACCGACCGCCACCGAGTGGGCCGAGGCGATCGGCACCATCGACTACGAGGTCGTCACCGGCATGTACCGCCCCCGCGTGGTGCGGCGGTACCCGGGGGCGGCGTGAACCGCGCGGGCTGGGCGGGCCTGGTCGGCGCCGCGGTCGGCGTCGCCGCCGCGGGCGCCACCGTCGCCGTCCGCGTCGCCAGGGGCCGCGGGTCCGCGGAACCGGACCCGGGTGAGCGCCTGGGCGGGCTGGCCCCCACCCGCGAGTCCACGGTGACCACCGCCGACGGCCTGGCCCTGTCGGTGGAGGAGGTCGACCCCGACGACGGCGGCGAGCCCGCGCTGACCGCGGTCCTCGTCCACGGCTTCGCCATGAGCAGGCTCTGCTGGCACTTCCAGCGCCGCGACCTCGCCGCGCTGACCGACCCCCGGGTCCACCAGGTCCTCTACGACCACCGCAGCCACGGCCGCTCCGCCAGGGCGCGGGCCGACACCAGCACCATCGACCAGCTCGCCGCCGACCTCGGCGAGGTCATCCGCGCCGTCGCCCCCACCGGCCCGCTGGTCCTCGTCGGGCACTCCATGGGCGGCATGACGATCATGGCGCTGGCCGAGCGCGACCCGGCGCTGTTCGCCGACAGGGTGCGCGGGGTGGCGTTCATCGGCACCTCCGCGGGCGAGGTCGGCAAGTCCGGCCTGCCCCGGCCGCTGCTGTCGAAGTACAACCCCACGGTCCGGCTCCTCGGCGCCGTCGCGGACCGGCAGCCCCGCCTGGTGGAGCTGGTCCGGTCGGCGGGCGGGCGCCTGACCCGCCGGGGGACGCGCGTCCTGGGCTTCGGCAGCCGCGACGTGAGCCCCGCGGCCGTCGACTTCCTGGTGTCCATGCTCGACGCCACCCCGGTCCGCGTCCTCGCCGACTTCGCCGACACCCTGGGCAGCCACAACCGCTACGCCGCCCTGGCGGGCCTCAAGCACTGCCGGGTCCTGGTCCTCGGCGGCGACGAGGACCGGATGACCCCCTTCTCCCACTCCGAGCGCATCGCCCTGGAACTGCCCGACGCCACCCTGGTCGAGGTCCCGGGGGCGGGGCACACCGTCATGCTGGAACAGCCCGACCTGGTCACCGGGCACCTGACCACCCTGCTGCGCGAGTGCGCCCGCGGTCGCGGCGCGGACTCCGAGGGCGCGGCTCCGACGAGGAAGTGAGGGACCGTGCCCGAGCAGTTGTCGCTGCGCACCCCGGAAGACACGGAAGCCTTCGGCCACGCCCTGGGCGAGGCCCTGCGCGCCGGTGACCTGGTCCTGCTGGCGGGCCCGCTGGGTGCGGGGAAGACCGTGCTGACGCGGGGAATCGCCGCCGGGCTGGGCGTGCGGGGCCGGGTCAGCAGCCCCACCTTCGTCATCGCCCGCGAGCACCCGGCCGGTCCCCGGGGCATCCCGCTCATCCACGTGGACGCCTACCGCCTCGGCGGCGACCTGGACGAGCTGGACGACCTGGACCTCGACAGCGAACTGGTCGACTCGGCCGTGGTGGTCGAGTGGGGCGAGGGCAGCGCCGACCGCCTCACCCCCGACCACCTCGTCGTCCGCCTCACCCGCCACCCCGACGACACCCGCACGCTCACCCTGGAACCGCACGGCACCTGGGTGGACCGCGTCGATTTCCCTTTCCCCCGACCGAACCCGGTCCCCTAGGCTGCCCCCATGCGCGCAGTGATCTTCGACTGGGGCGGCACCCTCACCCCCTGGGTCACCATGGACCACCTGGCCGCCTGGCGCGCCTACGCCGACGTCGTCCACCCCGACGACCCGGACCGGGCGTCGACCCTCGCCACCACGACCCTCGCCGCCGAGGACGCCCTGTGGCTGCGGGTCCGCGAGGAACACCGCGCCTTCACCCTCGCCGAGGTCCTGGAGAACGCGGGCGGCCCACACGACGACCAGGCCCTCGACGCCTTCCGCCGCTACTGGGACCGGGCCACCCACACCGACCCGCAAGCCGCCCCCATGCTGCAAGCCCTGAAGGACAGGGGCCTGCTCACCGGCGTCCTGTCCTCCACGGCCTGGCCCGCCGACTGGCACGAACACGTCCTGCACCGCGACGGCGTGCGCGACCTGTTCGACGCCCGCGTCTGGAGCAGCGACCTCGCCCACACCAAACCCCACCGGGCCGCGTTCGAGGCGGCGATGCGCGCGGTGGGCGTGGACAACCCCGCCGAGTGCGTCTACGTGGGCGACCGCCCGTACGACGACATCAGCGGCGCCAAGTCGGCGGGGATGAAGGCGGTCCTCATCCCGCACAGCACCATCCCGGCGGTCCAACAGGTCCCGGTGGACGTGGCCCCCGACGCGGTGATCCAGTCCCTGTCGGAACTCCCCGACGTCCTGGACACCTGGCTCTAGGACCTGGCAAACCGCCCAGCACCCAGAACCCCACCCCGCGCAGCCGCCGATCACCCAACGAACCGACGGCCAGGCGGCCAGCCACCCGCAACCCCACCAGGCGCAGCGAAAGCCGACCACCCCACCAACCGCCGGCCCGGCTACGAAATGCCCGGGTGGGTGGATGTGCTTGGGTGGGGGTGCCGATCATGTGCAAGCCTGCTTGGGCTGTGGGGCATCTTTTCGCCCCACTCGGTCACACTGGGCGCATGATCGGCGTAGGGGCCCCGCCCAAGCAGATCCACCCACCCGGGCACGCCCCGAAAACTCCCGGGCTTGTAAACCAATACGGCTGAGCAGATCCACCACCCGAGCACGGCCTAACGAGCGGCGATCCCCCGAACCACCCCAAGCTCAACCAGATCCTGCGGCCGCAACCGCAACTGATCGGACAACGCGGCCACATCCTCCGGCACCCGCTTGAGGATCGCCGCGCTCAACTCCGGTGCGATGACGGAGAAGTAGGCGTCCGGCGCGATCCACGTCCGCTCGGGCGCGGCCAGCGCCAGCGCCCCACCGGACCCGCCCTCACCGATGACCAGCGTGGTCACCGGCACCCGCGCCCCGCCGACGACCCCGAACAACTCCGCGATCGCAGCCCCGACCCCCGCCCGCTCGGCCACCGCGTCGTTCGCGGCACCCGGCGTGTCCACCAGGGTCAGCACCGCCAACCCGAGCCGCTCGGCCAGCCGCACCAGCCGGGACGCGGTCCGGAACCCGGCGGGTGTGGTGGCCGTGCCGGTCTGCGCCGCGAAGGCGACCGCGTGCCGCCCCCGCAGCCCGATCCCGCACAGCATCCCCGCGTCCACCCCGCCCGCGCGGTCCCCGCGGATCTCCCGCCGCAGGTCGAAGTAGTCGTCCAGGTACGCCTCCGCCCGCGGTCGGGACGCGGCCCGCGCCCCGGTCACCGCGGCCCACCCATCAGCGGGCAGTTCCACCGACCCCAGAGCCCGGGGCACCTCGGCCGGGTCAGGTGTCCCGGAAGTCAGCAGCCGCAACCACTCCGCCACCACCTCACCCAGCGACTCCGCCGAGCACACCTCGTCGACGTGGCCCCCGGCGAACTGCCCCTCCGCCGTGTACGCCGGGTCGTCGGTGACGGCGGGTGGCCGGACCCGCCGCCCGGCGAACCCCACCTGTGCCCCCTCGACGGCGAGCACCACGTCCGCCCCGGCCCCCAGCGACGCCCACAACCCGCCCGTCGTCGGGTCGCGCAGCACCGAGACCTGCGCGACCCCGGCCTCCCGCAGCAGCACCGACTGCCGGGCGATCCGCTGCAACTGCCGCAGCGACAGCATCCCCTCCTGCATCCGGCTGCCGCCGGTGGCGATCAGCGACACCAGCGGTGTCCGCGTCTCCCTGGCCCGGCGGAACGCGTACTCGATCCGGTCGCCGGTGGCGGTCCCCACGGACCCGCCCAGGAACCGGAAGTCGAACGCCACCAGCACCGCGGGCACCCCGCCGACCCGCCCCACCCCGCAGACGACCGACTCGCTCTCCCCGGACCGCTGCACCGCCCGCACCCGGGCGTCGTCGTACCCGGCCCACCCCAGCGGCCCGTCCACCGCGGCGGAACCGGCCGGGGCGGTGAACTCGGTGAACTGCGAGGCGACAGCGGCCAGGACCTCCCGGGCCCCGCCGTCAGGCACCGAGCGCTCGCTTGGTGACCTTGCCCATCTCGTTGCGCGGCAACGACTCCAGGTACCGCACCACCCGGGGCCGCTTGTGCGGCGACAGCAGCCGCGCCACGTGGTCGGCCAACTCCGCCAGGGCGGGCGGCGGCCCCGCGGGCACCACCCAGGCCACGATCCGCTCCCCGAGGTCGTCGTCCGGTTCCCCGGTCACCGCGACCTCGGCCACCCCCGGGTGCTCCAGCAGCGCGTTCTCGATCTCCCCGGCGCCGATCTTGTACCCGCCGCTCTTGATCAGGTCCGTGGCCCGCCGCCCGACGATCCGCACGTACCCGTCCGCCTCGCGCACCGCCATGTCCCCGGTCCGGAACCACCCGTCGTGCAGCGCCGCCGCGGTGGCGTCCGGCCGGTTGAGGTAGCCCAGGAACAGGTTCGGCCCGCGGACCTCGATCTCGCCGACGGTCTCCGCCTCGGCGAACGGCACCCCGTCGTCGTCGACCAGGCGCAGCTCCACCCCGTCCACCGGCAGGCCCACGGTCCCCGGGCGCCGGTCGCCGGAGGCCCGCACGCTGGTGTTCATCAGCGTCTCGGTCATCCCGTACCGCTCCACGACCGCCAACCCGGTGGCCCGGGTGATCCGCGCGTGGTCGGAGGCGGGCAGCGCCGCCGACCCGGACACCAGCAGCCGTGCCCGCCCGACCCCGGCCGCCACCGCCGGGTCGGCCTCGCAGTCGGCGGCCAGCCGGTGGTACATCGTCGGCACCCCGAACATCATCGTGGCCGGACCGGCCAGCTCGGCCGCGATCACCGCCGAGTCGAACCGGCCGATGTGCCGGACCCCGCCCCCGCGCCGCAGCGGCCCGAGCACCCCCACCACCAGCCCGTGCACGTGGAACAGCGGCAGCGCGTGCACCAGCACGTCGTCGGCGGTCCACTCCCAGGCGTCGGCCAGCGCGTCGAGGTTGCTCGCGATGGCCCGCCGCGGCATCAGCACGCCCTTCGGCGGCCCGGTCGTCCCCGAGGTGTAGACGATGAACGCGGGCGACTCCGGGTCGGCCTCCTCCGGCAGCGGCCCGGATTCGCGCGCGGCCAGGTCCACGTCCACCCGCGCCAGCCCGGCCAGCCCGCCGGACAGGTCCGCGCCGGGTGCCGCCAGCACCAGCTCCGGGGCGCTGTCGGTGCGGATGTGCGCCAGCTCCCGCTCACCGACCTTGGGGTTCAGCGGCACGACCGTCGCCCCGGCCACCAGGGCGCCGACGACGGCCAGGCAGGTGTGCGGGCTCGGGGTGGCCCACACCGCGACCCGCCGGGCACCGCCGAGCCGGGAGACCACCGCCCTGGCGGCGTCGGCCAGCTCGGAGAAGGTCAGGACCTCGTCGCCGAACCGGACCGCCTCGCGCGTGGTCGGGTCGGACAGGGTGGGCAGCAGCACCGTTCGGACTGTAGTGGGGGCCGGGCTCGCGGGCAGTTGCCACGATCACGTCGACGAGGGCACCACTCGGCCGCTAGGGGCGGCCTCGTACCCTTGACGACCGTGCTGGTCCTCGCTGTCGACACCTCCACCCCCGCGGTCACCGCCGGTGTCCTCGACCTGCCCGCGGACGGGCCGCCGACCCTGCTCGCCGAGCGGGTGACCGTCGACGCCAAGGCGCACGGCGAACTGCTCTCCCCGCACGTGCGCGACGCCCTCGCCGCCGCGGGGAAAGCGCTTGCGGAGGTCGACGCGGTGGTCTGCGGCACCGGGCCGGGACCGTTCACCGGGCTGCGGGCGGGCATGGTCACCGCCGCCGCCCTCGGGCACGCCCTGGACCGCCCGGTGCACCCGGTCTGCTCCCTCGACGCCATCGCCGCCGAGGCGACCGGCGACCCGCTGCTGGTGGTCACCGACGCCCGCCGCCGCGAGGTCTACTGGGCCGCCTACGGCCCGGGCGGCACCCGCACCGCCGGTCCGGACGTCGTCGCCCCCGCCGAGTTGGCGGGGCGCCTGGCCGAGCTGGGCGTGACGCGGGTGGCGGGGGCCCGGGTCTTCGACTTCGGCCTGCCGGTGGTCGGGCCCGAGCACCCCACCCCGGTCGGGCTGGTGACCGCCGCCGCGGCGGTGCTGCGCGCGGGCGCCGAGCCCGGCGACCTGACCCCGCTGTACCTGCGCAGGCCGGACGCGGTCGAGCCCGGGGCGCGCAAGCGGGTGACCAGGCCGTGAGCGAGCCGGGCCCCACCGTCCGGCTGGCCCCGCTGCGCCGGACCGACCTGCGCCGCTGCGCCGAGCTGGAGCAGCAGCTGTTCCCCGGTGAGGACCCGTGGAGCGAGCACGCCTTCGCCACCGAGCTGGACTGGGGGCACCACTACCTCGGCGCCTACGCGGGCGATCAGCTCATCGGGTACGCGGGGCTGTCCCTGGCCGGGCGGCCCGGCGACATGGAGGGCAGCGTCCACACCATCGGCGTCGACCCGGCCCACCAGCGCCGCGGTGTCGGCAGGATGTTGCTGCGCGCCCTGCTCGACCGCGCCGACCGAGAGGCCGCCGAGGTCTTCCTGGAGGTGCGCACGGACAACGCGGGCGCCATCGCCCTGTACGAGGCGCACGGTTTCACCACCGTCGGACTCCGCAAGCGGTACTACCAGCCCTCCGGCGCCGACGCCTTCACCATGGCCAGGCCCGCCCGGCTGAAGGAGAGCACGTGACGATCATCCTCGGCATCGAGAGTTCCTGCGACGAGACCGGCGTCGGCGTCGTCCGGCTCGACGGCGACGGTGGCATGGAGCTGCTGGCCGACGAGGTGGCCTCCAGCGTCGAGCAGCACGCCCGCTTCGGCGGCGTGGTGCCCGAGGTGGCCAGCCGGGCGCACCTGGAGGCGATGGTGCCGACCATGCGCCGCGCCTTCGAGGTCGCCGGGCTGGGGCTGTCCGATGTGGACGCCATCGCGGTCACCAGCGGGCCAGGGCTGGCGGGCGCGCTGCTGGTCGGCGTGTCGGCAGCCAAGGCCTACGCGCTGTCGCTGGGCGTGCCCCTCTACGGCGCCAACCACCTGGCGGGCCACGTCGCCGCCGACACCCTCGAACACGGCCCGCTGCCCTCGCCGTGCCTGGCGCTGCTGGTTTCCGGCGGCCACAGCCAGCTCCTGCGGGTGGACGACCTGGCGACCCGGATCACCGAGATCGGCTCCACCATCGACGACGCCGCGGGCGAGGCCTACGACAAGGTCGCCCGCGTCCTCGGCCTCCCGTACCCCGGCGGCCCGCCGATCGACAAGGCCGCCCAGCGCGGCAACCCCAGGGCCATCGCCTTCCCCCGCGGCCTGACCGGCCCGCGCGACGCGGAGTACGACTTCTCCTTCTCCGGCCTCAAGACCGCCGTCGCCCGCTGGGTGGAGGCCCGCGAGCGCGACGGCGAGGAAGTCCCCATCGATGACGTCGCCGCGTCCTTCCAGGAGGCGGTCGCCGACGTCCTCACCGCCAAGGCCGTCCGCGCGGCCGAGCGGTTCGACATCGGCACCATGGTCGTCTCCGGCGGGGTCGCCGCGAACTCCCGGATCAAGGCCCTGGCCGCCGAGCGCTGCGCCGCGGCCGGGATCACCCTGCGCGTCCCCAAGCCGAGGCTGTGCACCGACAACGGCGCCATGGTCGCCGCCCTCGGCGCCCACCTGGTCGCCGCGGGCGTCAAACCGTCCTCTTTGGACCTCTCGGCCACCCCGGGTCTGCCGGTGGGCACCGTGTCGGTCTGAACGCGGCTAAATCCGTTGCGGGCGGGGCGGTCCGCCCGCCATAGTCGTCCACGACAGCGACCGACCCGGGAGGAGCACGATGCGGTACTGCAACGCCGAGCGATTCGGCCAGCACCCACCGGGCTTCCCCGTGACCGCCTGACGGTCACTCGGAAGCCGCCCCCCGGTTCGCCGGCCAGGGCGGCTTTTTCGTTGTCGGTTCACCCCGCGCACGGGCGGGAAACCTTGTCCGCAACAACATCTCGGTCCGGTGCGGTCGACCGGGGGAGCGTTCCGTGCGCCGCGCTCCCGGTCGATTGTCCCCATGGTCCAACGGAGAGGGCGCCGGTCTACGGAACCGGCGGTCCAGGTTCGATTCCTGGTGGGGACGCAGCCCGCGCCTCGCGAGCGCGGGACCAAACACCGAGCGGCCCCGGGGTTTCCCCGGGGCCGCTCGGGTTTGCGGGAACCGGCCTACGAGAACACGACGTCCGCCGCGCGCACGTACGCGACCCGGTGGCCGAACTGGATCTGCACGTACCGCTCACCCCGGACCACGGTGTGCGTGGCCGGGTCGAACGTGGTGGCCCAGTAGTACTCCGACGGCGTCGTCAGGCCCACCGCGTACCGCTGGCCCGCGGGCAGCGAGTACTGCAACGGGGTCACCGCCTGCGCCGGGATGCCCGCCGGGTACGCCGACGCCTCCGGGTACGCGCGGCCGTACACGGGAACAGCGGCCCGCCCGGGTTTCGCGGACACGGTCGCGGCGCGGCCGGGGATGGCGTCGCGGCTGTGGAACCAGCCCTTCCGGCCCAGGTACCAGATCGCCGTCCAGTCACCGCGGCGGTCGGCGACGGCGTACTGCTGGCCCGCGTCGACCCGGCTGCCGATGTCGGAGACGCCCAGGGTGGCGGGGGAGCCGTCCGGGCGCAGGGCCACGTCGTTGAGCAGCGGGGCGGTGTCGCTGGGGGCGCTGCGCAGGACCACCGAGCTGGAACCGCGCGGCGCGCACGGGGCGCCCGCCTCGGTGCAGCCGGTGAAGGCGGGCTTGTTCGCGGCGAAGTCCGGCTTGATCGTGACGACCCCCGAACCCCGGCCCGCCGGGCGGAACGGGGCGCCGAGCAGGTCGAAGTAGTGCGACCAGTCGAAGTAGGGGCCCGGGTCCCAGTGCATCCCCGCGACCGTGCTCGGAACGGTGCCCGGCACGTTGTCGTGGCCGATGACGTGCTGGCGGTCCAGCGGGATGCGGTACTTCTCCGCCAGGTACCGCACCAGCTTGGCCGAGGTGCGGTACATCGCCTCGGTGTACCAGGTGCCCTGGGCGGCGAAGCCCTCGTGCTCAAGGCCGATGGACTTGGCGTTGACGTACCAGTTGCCCGCGTGCCAGGCGACGTCCTTCGTCGGCACGTGCTGGGCGATGTGCCCGTCGGCGCTGCGCAGGGAGTAGTGCCAGCTCACGTAAGTCGGGTCCTGCACCAGCCGCAGCGTGGTGTCCCAGGTGGCCTCGGTGTCGTGGATGACGATGTAGTCGATCTTCTGGCTGGCCGGGCGGTCGGCGATGTCGTGGTTGCCGTAGTCGCCGTCGAACTCCTCGTACGGCGCCGGGATCGACTCGCAGCCCAGGCTGCGCGGGCACTCGACCCCGGAACCGCCTGCGGCGGTCAGGCCCATCCGGCCCAGCACCGAGCGGTCCGGGGTGACCGGGGTGGCGGCCAGGTGCACCCGCTGCCCGTCGTCGGTGGTGCGGTCCGCGCCGGTGGCCAGCACGGAGAAGACCTCGTCGGCGAAGGCGGACGCGGCGCCCGCCTCGGTCGCGCCGCTGTAGCGGGCCACCGCGCCGTACCAGCGGGCGGGATCACCGGTCGGGCCGCCGAGGTCGCGCTGGTGGGCGGCGAGCAGGGCGGCGCCGCCGCGGATGTTGGCCACCGGGTCCGACCGCAGGGTCGCGGGGTCGACGCCGGTGAGCGAGGCGGCCAGGTCGACGGTGCGCAGCGCGGGCGCGTCGGTGTCGAGGTCGCCGGGCTCGGGGAGCAGCGCCGGGCGGGCCGCGTCGCCGCGGGCGTCCTCGGTGCCGTCGTGGTGGTGCCCGCCCGGGTTGGCGGCGCGCACGTCGGTCAGGTGCATCGGGCCGTAGCCCGCGGCGGTGCTGGGGGTGCCGCCGTTGGCGTCCCAACGGGACTCCAGGTAGGACACGCCGAGCAGCACCGGCTCGGGCACACCGAACTCCGCGGCGGCGGCCCGGAACGCGGCTTGGCGCTGGCTGGTGGGCTGGGGCGGTGCGGCGTGCGCGGTGGGTGTGGGGTGCGTCGAGGGTGCGGCGTAGGCGGTGGGCGCCGCCACCCCCGCCACCGCGATCGCGGCGACGGTCAGGGCCAGAGTGCGGGACACGGGGGCCTCCCGGCAGGCAGGGACGGTCGAATCGCCGTTCACTCTCCTGCCGGGAGGCCGCGCCAGTCAATCGTTCGCGCTCTTACGGCCTACCAGGTGGGGCGTTCACACCCGGTTGAGGGTGGGAACGCGGTCCTCCACCACGAAGCTCGCGGCCGTCTCCACGGGGGCGCCCGCCGTCCGCACGTACGGCAGGGTCCGGAAGTCGGCCCGCAGCTCGCCCGCGCTGAACTTCGTGCGCACATACCCGCGGCGGTTCTTGAAGAACTTGAGGTGCGGGTTCTCCGCGAGCACGGTCGCGCTGGTGCTCTCGTCGCCGTCACCGGTCGAGGTGATGGAGGTGGTGACCAGCTCGGTGGCCACCCCGCGCGAGTCCGGCCGGTCGTAGCTCTCCTTGACCTCACCGGCCCAGTGCCGGTGCACGTCACCGGTCAGCACCACGCCGTTGCGGGTGCCGCCCAGCGCCGAGGCGACCTTGTCGCGGCTGGCCTTGTACCCGTCCCAGGAGTCCATGCTGAAGCCCTGCCGCTCACCGGCGGTGAGGTCGCGCTGGGCGAAGAACACCTGCTGGCCGAGCACGTCCCACCGGGCCCGCGAGGTGCGCAGCCCGTCGAGCAGCCACCTCTCCTGCTCCGCGCCGGTGATGGTGCGGGTCGGCTCCAGCCGCTCCCCGCAGTCGACCTTCGTGCCGTCGCCGCAGGCCTGGTCGTCGCGGTACTGGCGGGTGTCGAGCATGTGGAAGGTCGCCAGCGAACCCCACCGGACCCGGCGGAACAACTGCATCTCCGCTCCGCGCGGCCTGCTGACCCGGCGCAGCGGCATGTTCTCGTAGTAGGCCTGGAACGCGGCGGCCTTGCGCGCCGGGAACGCGGGGTCCGGCGCCTCGGGGATGTCGCTCGCCCAGTTGTTCTCGATCTCGTGGTCGTCGAACACGACCAGCCACGGGGCCACCTGGTGGGCGAACTGGAGGTCGGCGTCGGACTTGTACTGCGCGTGCCGCAGCCGGTAGTCGGCCAGCGTCCGCGTCTCCGGTCCCACCACCACCCGCACGTCGGCGGCCTTGGCGGCGTACTCGTACTGGTAGTCGCCCAGGTGCAGGACCAGGTCCGGCTGGTCCTCGGCCAGGCGGCGGTAGGCGGTGAAGAAGCCCTCGCCGTAGTGCGAGCACGACGCGAAGCACATGGTCAGCCCCTGGCCCAGGGCGCCCGCGGCGGGGGCGGTGCGGGTCCGCCCGGTCGCCGACAGGTGCCCGTCGACGCGGAAGCGGTAGAAGTACTCGGTGCCCGGCCGCAGCCCGGCCAGTTCGACGTGGACGCTGTGCGCGGTCTCCGGGCGGGCGAACTCCACCCCGGCCCGGACCACCCGGGTGAACCGCTCGTCGGTCGACACCTGCCACTGCACCGGCACCACCCGGTTCGGCATCGCCCCGTGGCCGTCCGGGGCCAGCGGGTCGAGGGCCAGCCGGGTCCACAGGACCACGCCGTCGGCGGACGGGTCGCCGGAGGCGATGCCCAGGGTGAACGGGAAGGCCAGCCGGGGCGTCGTGCCGGTGGCGGCCAGGGCGGGCAGCCCGACGGCGGTGAGGCCGACGGCGGCGGCACCACCGAAGAGGACGGAGCGGCGGGTGGGGAACATGGTGGGGGACCTCCGGTACGTGGTGGTTACCGGTTCGCCATGCTCGCCCGTGGTCGGTGACCCGCGCCCCACTTCCGGGTGAGGACTTGGTGAGGGTTGGGCGTCGCCCAGGTCATGCGCGCGTACACGGGCTTCTCGGCATGACCTGCGCCGTGGCCTAGCCGGGGTTGTGGTGGGTGTGCCCGGCTGGGTGGATGCGCTTCGCCTGGACTACGCCGTGTGCTCCGGCTCAAGGCCGGTCGTTTGGTGGGGGTGCCCGGCTGGGTGGATGTGTTTGGCCGGGGCCCCTATGGCGATCATGTGCCCAGTGTGACCGAGTGGGGCTGAAGGGATGCCCCACAGCCCGAGCAGGCTTGCACATGATCGCCACCCCCGGCCAAACACATCCACCCACCCGGACATCTGCGTAGCCGGGCTGGCGGTTGCGAGGGTGGCCGGTTAGCGGCTGCGCCGGTGAGGTTTTGGTGACTGGCAGGTGGTTGCGGGGGTGGCTGGTTGTCGCTGCGCCGGTGGGGTTTGGCGTGGCGGGTGGCCGGTTTGTGGGGTTGGCGGGGTGGCTTCGAGGACAGGCCCTAGGTTCGGTCTGTGCACCCGGTGATCTCGCTCCTGCAATCCCGCCGCGCCTCGGGCACCCGCGCCGACGGCCACCGCCTGGCCCTGGCCGTTGAGGGCGGCGGCAGCCGCGGCGCCTTCTCCGGTGGCATGGTCGTCGCCCTGGCGGAACTGGGCTACGCGGCGTGCTTCGACGCGGTGTTCGGCTCGTCGGCGGGCGCGCTGAACGGTGCCTGGTTCCTCGCCGGGCAGGCCCGGCCCGACGTCATGGCCTGGGACGACCCCGCGGTCATCCGCCGCGTCACCAACCCTTGGCGGGCGCTGCGCCTCGGTCCCGTGGTCGACACCACCCACCTGGTCCAGGTCGTCTACGAGAGCATCCCGATGGACTTCGCCGCGATCCTGGCCAACCCCACCACGTTCCACCCGCTGGCCACCGACACCGCCACTGGGGCGGCGACCGACCTGCACCCGATGATCACCGACCAGCGCACCCTGCAACTGGCCCTGCGCGCCAGCACCGGCCTGCCCCTGCTCTCCGGGCCCCCGGTCCGCCTGGGCGGGCGGACCTTCATCGACGCCGGACTGGCCGAGGCCATCCCGTTCCGCACCCCGCTGGCGCAGGGCTTCACCGACGTCCTGGTCCTGCGCACCCGCCAGACCGGCTGGACCGCGGGCCCGCCGTCGCGCCTGGAGGGCCGCGTCGTCTCCCGCTACCTCGACCGCGTCGCCCCCGGCGCCCTCACGTCCTGGGAGGGCCGGGCGGCCCGCCAGGAAGCCGACGACCGCGACCTCGCCACCGACCCCGCCGTCCTGGAGGTCCGCCCCGCCGCCGGGGTGCCGGAGGTCGGCAGGCTCACCCGCGACACGGCCCTGATGACCACGGCCGTCGCGGCGGGCCGGGAGGCCGTGTTGCGGGTCCTCAGCCCCTGACCATGCACACCCGGGTGGCCGGGTCCAGCCCCGCCTCGGCCTCCCGCCGCACGACCTCGCGCAACCCCCCGGTCGGCTCGACGACCCGGAAACCGATTCGCCGGTAGTAGGGCGCGTTCCACGGCACGTCGGCGAACGTGGTCAGCGTGACCCCGCCCCCGTCGTCCACGTGGTCGATCAGCGCCGCCCCCAGCCCCAACCCCCGGAACACCGGGTCCACGCTCACCTGCGCGACGTGCACCCGCCCGTCGACCCGCTCGGCCACCAGGTAGGCCGCCACCACGCCGTCCACCTCGGACACCCACGCCGCGCCCGCGTCGACGAACACCAGCAGGTCCGCATCGGACGGCGGCGCGTCCTCGGCGATGCCGGGCATCCCGACGTCGCGGAACGCCGCCCCCGCCGCCACCTCGATCTCCCGCAGCCGGGGGAAATCACCCACCCCGGCCCGCCGGATCACCCCCGCGCCCACCGCTTGGTCGCCCACGGAGCCGCTATCGCCGAAAGTCACAGCCCCGTTACGCGGAGCTTTCCTGTCCCATCTCGGTGGACCCCGTTGCAGCGTTAGCAGTCGCGTGGGTAGAGTGCTAGATGCACGGCGCCAGTACCGCCCCGGCACCCGCGACGGCGGGGTGGCAGGAGCCGTTGGTGGAGCCTCGTGAGGGGTTCCGCCGCCATCAACCTGCCAACGCTTTCGACGACCCGTGGAGGTCACAGCGGTGAGCGTGAACATCAAGCCGCTCGAGGACAAGATCGTCGTCCAGGCGAGCGAGGCCGAGGCTACGACTGCCTCCGGCCTGGTCATCCCGGACACTGCCAAGGAGAAGCCCCAGGAGGGCAAGGTCGTGGCGGTGGGCCCGGGCCGGATCGACGACAAGGGCAACCGCGTCCCGGTGGACGTGGCCGTGGGTGACGTCGTCATCTACTCCAAGTACGGCGGCACCGAGGTCAAGTACAACGGCGAGGAGTACCTCATCCTCTCCGCCCGCGACGTGCTGGCTGTCATCAACTAAGACGTACCCACACGCTGAACGCCCCGGCGGCCCCGTTCGGGGGCCCGACCGGGGCGTTTCGCGTACAGGAGAGGGACAATGCCCAAGCAGATCAGTTTCGACGAGGACGCTCGTCGGGCCCTCGAGCGCGGTGTGAACAAGCTCGCCGACGCGGTCAAGGTCACCCTCGGCCCGCGCGGGCGCCACGTCGTGCTCGCCAAGAAGTTCGGTGGCCCGATGGTCACCAACGACGGCGTCACGATCGCCCGCGAGATCGAGCTGGAGGACTCCTTCGAGAACCTCGGCGCCCAGCTCGCCAAGAACGTCGCCACCAAGACCAACGACGTCGCCGGTGACGGCACCACCACCGCGACCGTGCTGGCCCAGGCGCTGGTGCGCATCGGCCTGCGCAACGTGGCGGCCGGGGCGAACCCGACCGCCATCGGCAAGGGCATCCAGGCCGCGTCCGACGCGGTCGTGGAGGCGCTCAAGGCCAAGGCCACCCCGGTCAAGGGCCGCGACAACGTCGCCCAGGTCGGCACCGTCGCCTCCCGGGACGCCTCCATCGGCGCCCTGCTCGGCGAGGCCATCGAGAAGGTCGGCGAGAACGGTGTGATCACCGTGGAGGAGTCCTCCACGCTGGCCACCGAGCTCGTCGTCACCGAGGGCATCCAGTTCGACAAGGGCTACGTCTCCGCCCACTTCGCCACCGACCTGGAGGCGCAGGAGGCCGTGCTGGAGGACGCCTACGTCCTGCTGCACCGGGAGAAGATCTCCGCCCTGGCCGACCTGCTGCCGGTGCTGGAGAAGGTCGCCGAGAGCGGCCGGTCGCTGCTGATCGTCGCCGAGGACGTCGACGGCGAGGCGCTGTCGACCCTGGTGGTCAACGCGCTGCGCAAGACCATCAAGGCCGTCGCGGTGAAGGCGCCGTTCTTCGGCGACCGCCGCAAGGCGTTCCTCGACGACCTGGCGATCGTCACCGGCGGTCAGGTCATCTCCGCCGAGATCGGCCTGAAGCTGTCCGAGGCCACCCTCGACTCGCTGGGCACCGTCCGGCGCGCCGTGGTCACCAAGGACGACACCACCCTGGTCGACGGCGCGGGCGCCAAGGCCGACATCGACGGCCGGGTGGAGCAGATCCGCAAGGAGATCGAGGCCACCGACTCCGACTGGGACCGCGAGAAGCTCCAGGAGCGGCTGGCGAAGCTCTCCGGCGGCATCGCCGTGGTCAAGGTCGGCGCGGCCACCGAGACCGAGCTGGCCGAGCGCAAGCACCGCATCGAGGACGCCGTCGCGGCGACCAAGGCCGCGGTCGAGGAGGGCATCGTCCCCGGCGGCGGTTCCGCGCTGGTGCAGGTGGCCAAGGAGCTCGACGGCGACCTCGGCTTCACCGGCGACGAGGCCACCGGCGTGCGCATCGTCCGCGAGGCGCTGTCCGCGCCGCTGTTCTGGATCGCCGCGAACGGCGGCCAGGAGGGCGCGGTCGTGGTCAACAAGGTGCGCGAGCTGCCCTGGGGCCAGGGCTTCAACGCCGCCAAGCTGACCTACGGCGACCTGCTCGCCGACGGCGTGGTGGACCCGGTGAAGGTCACCCGCTCCGCGGTGGCCAACGCCGCCTCGATCGCCCGCATGGTGCTCACCACCGAGAGCGCGGTCGTGGAGAAGAAGGAAGACGAGCCCGCCGACGCAGGTCACGGGCACGGCCACGGCCACGGGCACTGACCCCGGCCGCACGGACGAAGGGCCCGACCGGCGTGGTGCCGGTCGGGCCCTTTCGCGTTCCCGGGGACCTCAGTGCGAGGCCACCGCGAGCGAGCGCTTGTCGGTCTTGATGATCGCCTCGCGCTCGGATTCCGAGAGCCCGCCCCAGATCCCGTAGGGCTCGTGCACCGCCAGTGCGTGGGACCGGCACAGCGACAGCACCGGGCAGGCCTGGCAGATCGCCTTCGCCTTCGCCTCCCGCCGGGCCCGCGCCGGTCCGCGTTCGCCGTCCGGGTGGAAGAAGAACGCGCTGTCCATGCCCCGGCAGGACCCGTCGAGCTGCCAGTCCCACACATCGGCGTTCGGCCCGGGAAGCCTGCGAGTGTCCGCCATTGCCGCCGCCTCCATAGTCACAGGGAATCTGTGTCTGTCCGCCGTCCCGAGTGGAGCGAATTACTCCATTCGGCTCAACGTGTTACACGCTAGAACCGCGCCAATGCTTGTTCAAGGGTGATCGACTCATCGGTTGCGCGGTTCAGCCGATCGGCATTCGCCGGTTGACGCAGCGTGTTCGTCCGTCCGGTTGCCGGTCGTCCGGAGTCACCCGACGATGGGGGAGTGCCGACCGAAACCGCGCCCGGGAGTCCCGGAGAGTCGGCGTCCGGGGCGGAGCCGACGCTGCCGGTCGCCGCCGTCGCGCGCAGGCTCGGCGTCGCCCCCGCCACGCTGCGCACCTGGGACCGCCGCTACGGCCTGGGCCCGAGCGGGCGCACCACCGGCAGGCACCGCCGCTACGCCCCCGCCGACCTGGCCAGGCTGGAGCTGATGCGCCGGGCGCTGCTCAAGGGCGCCGCCCCTGCCGAGGCCGCCGAGTACGCGCTGCGCGTCTCCGCCGACCCGGCCGCGCTGGTCGACCTGGAGCTGCCCGACCCGGACGCCGTCGCCGCCCGGGTCCGCGGCGGGCCGCCCGGTGGTGGGCCCCGGGTGCGCGAGCTGGTCCGCGCGGTGCTGGCCATGGACGACGCCACCGTGACCGCCGCGCTGGCCGCCGCCCTGGCCGACCGGGGCGTGCTGTGGGTGTGGGACGAGCTGGTGGGGCCGGTGCTGGCCGCGGTCGGGGTGGGCTGGACGCACCCGGCCGACGAGGGCACCGAGGTCGCCCACCTGCTGACCGAGTGCGTGCTGACCGAGGTGGTCCGGGCGGCCCCGCCGGTGCGCGGGCAGGCCCGGGTGCTGCTGTGCGGGGCCCCGGGGGAGCGCTACGGCCTGCCGCTGTACGTGGTGCGCGCCGCGCTGGCCGAGCGCGGGGTCGCGGTGCGGCTGCTCGGCGCCGCGCTGCCCGCCCCGGCGCTGGCCGCCGCCGCGGGCCGGACC
>NZ_JAJCXD010000035.1:21658-179164 GCF_021056305.1 Actinokineospora sp. PR83 | reverse complement strand
CGGCTGGCTGATCATCATCGTCCACTCCCACGCCGCCTTGCGCCGCGCGAGGAACGCGGTGGGGTCGTCGGCTCGCCACAACCCCTCCAGCGGGGCGACCACGAAGTCCCGACCGAGGGTTTTCCTGCAGGCGAACTTCAGCGTGTACGCCACCGCGTAGAGGGCCTGGACCGCGTTCGCGTACGCGGGTGAGGTGTTCGGGTCGCCCCGGCCGTCGACCGCCGCGTACCGGAACTCGGGTACGTCGACGACGGTGAACTCCTTCGACGGCGCGGAGTAGAGGTCCTTGTGCGCCTTCTTGACGTCGTACTTGTCCACCGCGACCTCCCCTGCCGGTGGGCGGAGTGTAGTTGTCGCCCGGAACCCGGGCACCGGCCAGTTCGGAGTAGGGTCGGAAACAACCTCACAGACCCTGGAGGATTCGCGGTGCCTCGTGTGGAGCTCTCGGCGGGTGGGATCGACTACCAGGACACCGGGGGCGCCGGGCCGGTGCTGGTGTTCACCCACGGCTTCCCGATGAACGAGACCCAGTGGCGCAAGGTCCTCCCGCACCTGGCGGGCTACCGCTGCGTCCTGCCGACGCTGCCGCTCGGCGGGCACCGCACGCCGATGCGCCCGGACGCCGACCTGACCCAGCGCGGGCAGGCGCACATCCTGGCCGACTTCCTCGACGCGCTCGACCTCACCGGCGTGACCCTGGTCGTGAACGACTGGGGCGGCCCGCAGTTCCTGGTCAGCGAGGGCCGCGCCGACCGGGTGGCCCGGCTGGTGCTGGTGGCCTGCGAGGCGTTCGACAACTTCCCGCCGCCGCCCGCCCGGCCG
Source organism: Actinokineospora sp. PR83 (assembly GCF_021056305.1). Lineage (NCBI taxonomy): Bacteria > Bacillati > Actinomycetota > Actinomycetes > Pseudonocardiales > Pseudonocardiaceae > Actinokineospora > Actinokineospora sp. PR83. The sequence continues at coordinate 178,342 of NZ_JAJCXD010000035.1, read as the reverse complement.
CTGGTGGCGCTGTCCGCGCTGCCCGGCGGGGTGTGGCTGATGATGAAGCTGCTCGGTACGCGGTTCTTCCGCCACAGTGAGAAGACCTTCGGCTGCGTGAGCTTGCGCGGCGTCCCGGACGAGGTCCTCGACGGGTGGTTCGCCCCCGCGACCGGCAGCGCGGCGATCCGCCGGGACCTGCGCAAGTTCGCCGCGGGCACGCCCGAGGCGCCGGTGTTGCTGGAGTGGACCGCCCAGCTCGCCCGGTTCGACCGCCCGGCCCTGGTGGTGTGGGCCGAGCGCGACGCGATGATGCCGCGCGAGCACGGTCCGCGACTGGCCGAGCTGTTGCCGCGGGGGAGGCTGGTCGAGATCGCCGACTCCTCGACGCTGATCCCCGAGGACCAGCCGGAGGAGTTGGCCGGGGTCCTCGTCGAGTTCCTGGTGGACAACGGCGCGAAGCCGGTGCCCGCTCAGCCGTGAGCCGGTCTAGGGCGTGTCCTCAAAGCCGACCACCCCGAAAACCGCCAGCCGGGCACACCAGCAAAACCCCGGGCTTTGAGGACACGGCCTAGTGGTGGGGTTCTCGGGCCGCCACGGCGTCGTTGACCGCGGCAACCAGGTTCGCCGCCCGCGGGTCCGGGACACCCTCCAGGACGTGGTTCATGACGTAGCCGAAGGCGAGCCCGGCGGCCGGGTCGGCGAAGCCCAGCGACCCGCCGAGGCCGGAGAAGCCGAAGGCGGTCGGGCTGTACCAGAAGGCGTCCGGCGTGGGGAGGCCGAAGCCGGTGGCGAACCGGACGGGCACGCGCAGGACCAGGTCGACCCCCGCGGCCCGTTCCGCGGTCGCCGCGGCGAGGGTGTCGGGTTCGAGGACGCGGTGCCCGTCGACCTCGCCGATGAGCGCGGCGTAGAAGCGGGCCAGCGCGCGGGCGGTGCCGATGCCGTTGTACGAGGGCATCTCGGCGGCCCGCACGGCCGGGTCGTTGAGGTCGAGCGCGGGCTGGATGACGGTCAGCGTGGACCGCGCGGTCAACGACGTCGGGTCGAGGTAGGCGGCCATGACGTCGCGCACCGCCTCGGGCAGCGCGTCGAGGTCGACCGCGCCCAGGGCCGCCGGGTCCAGCTCGGGGATGAGGACCCGGCTGACCCGGTGCTGCTCGGCCTCCGGCAGCCCGATCCAGAAGTCCAGGCCGAGTGGCGCGGCGATCTCCTCGGCGAGGAACGCGCCGAGGCTGCGCCCGCTCACCCGGCGCACGACCTCGCCGACCAGCCAGCCGTGGGTGTGCCCGTGGTAGCCGTGCGCGGTGCCCGGCTCCCAGGCCGGGCGCTGCGCGGCGAGCGCGGCCACCACCGGCTCCCCGGCGATCGCCTCGGCCGGGGTGAGCGGCCGGTCGAGCGCGGACAGCCCGGCCTGGTGGGTGAGCAGCCAGCGGACCGGGATGCGCGCCTTGCCGTTGGCCGCGAACTCCGGCCAGTATTCGGCGACGGGCGCGTCGAGGTCCAGCTCACCGCGCTGGGCCAGTAGGTGCGCACAGGCGGCGGTCATGCCCTTGGTGGTGGAGTAGACGACCTGGAGGGTGTCGCGCTCCCACGGGCGGCCGGTCTCGGGGTCGGCCACCCCGCCCCACAGGTCGACGACCTTGCGCCCGTGCAGGTACACCGACACCGCGGCGCCGACCTCCTGCCCGCCGTCGAGGTTGGCCGCGAACGCCGCGCGCACCCCCTCGAACCCCGGTGCGGTCTCCCCGCTGACATCGGGCACGCGCTATCACCATCCGTTCTCGACTGTTCCGGGCCAGGACTCTGCCAGGAGCCGGGCACAGGTCATTCGCGGGAACCCGTCGTCATCGACGTGCGGGCCGTGCTGGGACTGCTGTTCGAGGCGATGCGGGCGGAACCGGACTTCACCCTCGAAGCGCAGGAGGTGGACCGGGCGCGGCGTCGCCCGCGCGTCACCTTCACCGCCCTGCTGGTCAGCCACCAGGCATGGCATCCGCACCGACCTGGCCTGAGAAAACCGACCACCGGCCGACCCGTCATCCAGACGCAGCCGACCGCCTACCTCTGGACCAGACGCAGGTACATCGGCCGGGTACTCGCACCCGTTGTCGCAACCGCCATTCCACCCCTTGGCGACTTACGGGGCGGGTGGCGCACCCTGAGGTCCGCCCCTGCGGACAGGGCTCGTGCGATGGGGTCAGGCGGTCCGCGGTGGTGAGGCGGCGAGCACGGTGCGCTGGATGGCCACGGCGGAGGCGCCGCGGGCCCAGAGCGTCGGGTCGTCGTTGATGAAGCGCAGGTCGATGGGGGAAGCCTCGGCGTGGCGGGCCTGGGCGATGCTCGCCCGGACGCGCGACTCGGCGACCCGGGCGAGGCGGATGCCCTCACCGGTGAGGATGATCCGCTCGGGCTGGGCGATGTTGGCGACGGCCGCGATCAGCGTGCCGAACGCGTGCCCGGCCCGGCCGACGATCTGGTCGGCGACCGGGTCCCCGGCCTCGGCGAGGTCGAGCACCTCGTCGTAGGTGACGGGCCTGCCCAGGGTCAGGGCGGCCTGCGACTGGATCGCGTCGGTGGTGAGCAGGGCCTTCACGCAACCGCGGTGACCTTCCGGGCAGGCGGGGCCGAGCGGGTCGACGGGGAAGTGCCCGAGCAGGCCCAGTCCGGAGTCCGGGCCGCTGACGAGGCGGTCGTGGACCACGAGGCCGCCGCCGACGCCCGCGCCGATGGTGAGCACGGCGAAGCTCTGCACGTCGCGCCCGTCGCCGAACCAGTGCTCGGCCTCCAGCAGGGAGTCCAGGTCGTTGGACACCACCGCGGGCCTGCCGGTGGCCTCGGCCACCGCCGCGCCCAGGTCGACCTCGCCCCAGTGCAGGAACACCGCGCGCTGCACGCGGGAGAAGTCGCGGACCACGGCGCCGATGCCGATGCCGATGGCCGCGACCGGGCGCGCCCGGTCGTCCAGCGCCCCGACCAGTTCGGCGATCCGGGCCACGACGGCTTCCGGGCTCTGGTCGGTGATCTCGACGGTGGCGCTGTCGAGGATGTCCGCCCGCAGGTCGGTCAGCACGCCGTAGGCGCGGAAGCCCGCGAGCTTGATGCCGATGAACCGCTGCACGTCCGGGTCGACGTCCAGCGGTTGCAGCGGTCGCCCGCCTCCGCGCGGGTTCGGTGTCTCCACCTCGCGCAGCAGACCGACGTCCATCAACGGCTTGGTCAGCCGGGTCAGGCTCGCCGTCGACAGGCCCAGGCGGTCGGCCAGTTCCGAGCGGGCCAGTGGGCCGTGGAGCAGCACCTCCAGCGTCACGCGGCGGGCGGAGGGCAGCAGCTGCGCCCAGGGCGATGCGGTGTCGAGCACCGTGCGCTCCTCGTCGGGGGTTGGAGGTGACCGAGAGGTAATAGTACCGCCACGAAACCAACTGGCAAGACCGTGCGCGTAACTAAAACGTGACTAGCTGCGGGTTGACGGGTTACAGTCACCTCCCGGTTAATGTTGCGACAAAGAAAACCGCCGAGCTGGGCGACGACGACGTCGCGACTCTGGAGGATCGACATGCGCAAGCACCCCCTTCGACTGGTCACCGCGATGGCCACCGCCCTGGCCCTGGTGATGACCGGGTGTTCGAGCGGAGGTGACCCCGGGGGCTCCGACACGCTCAAGGTGTGGTGGTGGGAGACCGACGACAGCGCGCTGTCGGCCGCCTGGAAGCAGGCCGTGTCGATCTTCGAGAAGGAGCACCCCGGCGTCACGGTCGAGCAGGAGCTCAAGACCTACGAGCAGATGCAGCAGTCCGGCCAGCTCATCCTCGACTCCAACGACACCCCCGACGTGCTGGAATACCTCAAGGGCAACGCCACCGCGGGCGTCGTGGCCAGGGCGGGCCTGCTCACCGACCTGACCGAGGTCGCCGCGACCCGCGGCTGGAAGCTCGACAACACCGCCCAGGAGGTCGGGCTCTACGACGACAACGGGCTGATGGGCTCGGGCAAGCGGTACGGCATCACGAACTACGGCGAGTACGTCGGCGTCTGGTACAACCAGGACCTCTTCGCCCAGCACGGCGTCGGGGTGCCGACGACCGCGGCCGAGTTCGAGAACGCGCTGAAGACCTTCGCCGACAAGGGCGTCACGCCCCTCGCCCTCGGCTCGGCCGACTACCCCGGCCCGCACCTGCTGTACTCACTGGCCCTGGCGCACATGGACGACAGGTCGCTGGCCGCCTACCAGCGGTTCGAGGGCGGGGTGGACTGGTCGGCCTGGGAGAAGGCCGCCACCACCATGCGCCAGTGGGTCGAGCGCGGGTACATCAGCGCCGACTCGACCGGCATCCCCGCCCAGGACGCGGGCAACGCGTTCATCGCGGGCCAGTACCCGATGTTCGTCTCCGGCACCTGGTGGGCCGGGCAGTTCGCCGCGCAGCCCGCGTTCAAGCCCGGGCAGTTCCTCTTCCCCGGCAACAGGCTGCACCCCGGCTCGGGCGGCAACCTGTGGGTCGTGCCCGCGAAGGCGAAGAACAAGGACCTCGCCTACGACTTCCTGGAGACCACCCAGCGACCCGAGGTGCAGAACCTCCTGGCCGCCAAGGGCGGGGTGCCGGTCGTGTCCGAGCCCGGTGCGACCGATTCGGCGCTGGGGAAGCTGCTCGGCGACCAGTTCGCCGGGCTGCTGTCCGGCGCCAAGGGCGAGCTGGGCCTGTACCCGGACTTCCCGGTGGCCGGGCTCAACGACGTGCTGCTGGCCAAGACCACCGACCTCGTCGGCGGTGACGCGAGCCCGCAGCAGGTGGTCGAGGCGATCAGGACCGCCTACGACGCGGGCAAGCCGACCACCTAGACCGGCCGGGCCGAGAGGATCGCCATGTCCACGCACACCACCGCGCCACGTCGCAGGCGCAACGGGGCGTCCGAACGCCGCAGCGGCTACTGGTGGTACATCCTGCCGGGCGCGATCGGGTTCCTCGCCGTCGTCGCCGTGCCGTTCGGGATGAACCTCTGGTACAGCCTCACCTCCTTCCGCGGCGTCGGCGACCCGGAGTTCATCGGGTTCGACAACTACCAGCGGTTGCTGGGCGACCCGCTGTTCTGGGCTTCGTTCCGGCACAGCGTGGCGTTCATCGTGGCCATGGCGGTCCTCCCGACGGCCATCGGTGTCCTGGTCGCGGCCGTGCTGTTCAACTACATCTCGCCGAAGTTCGGGTCGAGGGTGGCGAGCTTCCTGCGCGCCACCTACTACCTGCCGCAGATCCTGCCGATCGCGGTCGCGGGCGTGCTGTGGAAGTGGATGTACCAACCGCAGTACGGGATCATCAACACCACCCTGCGCGACCTCGGCCTCGACGGCCTGGCGCGCAACTGGCTCGGCGACTCCGACCTGGCCATCTACGCGGTGATGAACGTGCTGGTCTGGCTCCAGATCGGCTACACCGTGGTGGTGTTCATGGCCGGGCTGTCCCGGGTCGACCCGGCGCTGTACGAAGCCGCGGAGCTCGACGGCGCGAGCTGGTGGCAGCAGTTCCGCGCCATCACGGTCAACCAGTTGCGCCCGGAGATCGCGGTCGTGCTGATCACCACCTCGGTCGCGGCCCTGAAGGTGTTCGCGCCGATCTACGTGCTCACCCGCGGCGGTCCGGGCACCAGCACGATCGTGCCCGCCTACTTCTCGTTCTCCAACTTCTTCACCACCACCAAGGTCGGCTACGGCGCCGCGGTGGCGTCCGTGCTGGCGGTGATGATCTCGGTCGTCGCGGTCGCGTTGCTGCGCTACCAGGCCCGCAACTCCGAAGGGTTCGAAGATGACCGTCGATAGCCCGCGGAAGCGGGCCGTGAGCGCGGGGGCCCCACCCGGACCGCGGCCGCGTCGGGTCAAGCGCCGCAAGCGCGGGGTCAGCGGCTGGGTGGTGCTCGCCCTGGTCGCCGGGGTGGGGCTGCTGATGCTGTTCCCGTTCTGGATCGCGGTGATCAACGCGTTCAAGCCCGCGCCGGACTACCTGGCCAACGGCCCGGTCTCGCTGCCCACCGAGCTGGACTTCTCCGCCCTGGCCGACTTCTGGGACGGGGTCGACTTCAACCGGAAGCTGCTCAACAGCGTCGTGATCAGCGGCAGCGTGGCCCTGATCGCGGTGGCGCTGAGCCTGCTGTCGGCCTTCGCCATCGGCATCGGCCGCATCCGCGGGCGGGTGTGGATCCTGGCCCTGTTCATGCTGGCGTTCACGATCCCGCAGGAGGCGCTGGTCTACCCGCTGTTCGTGCTCACCCGGGACCTCGGGCTCTACGACACCACGACCGGAGTCGTCATCATCCTGGCCGTGCTCCAGAGCGCGTTCGGCACCTACATGCTGTCCTCGGTGCTCGGCACCTTCCCCCCGGAGATCCTGGAGGCCGCGCGGCTCGACGGCGCCAGCCGGTTCCAGGTGCTGCGCCTGGTCGTCCTGCCGCTGACCAAGTCGACGATGGCGGTGCTGATGACGTTCTTCTTCATCTGGACCTGGAACGACTTCTTCCTGCCGCTGGTCCTGCTGCCCTCGGCGGACAACCAGACCGTCTCGGTCGCGCTCGGCGCCCTGAGCGGCCAGTACACCAGCGACCCCACGGCCCTGGCCGCCGCGTCGCTGGCGGGCATCCTGCCCGCCCTGGTGTTCTTCCTGATCTTCCAACGCACGCTCATGCGCGGCGTGAACCTCGGTGCGGTCAAATAACCCCTCCACGAAGGACACCCATGACTCTCGACCAGACGGTGACCCCGACCCTGGCCACAGCCCCGTGGTGGACCTCCGCCGTGGTCTACCAGGTCTACCCGCGCAGCTTCGCCGACTCCAACGGCGACGGCGTGGGGGACCTGCCCGGCCTGATCAGCAGGCTGGGCCACCTGGAACGGCTCGGCGTCGACGTCATCTGGCTCTCGCCCGTCTACGCCTCCCCGCACGCCGACAACGGCTACGACATCTCCGACTACCGGGCGATCGACCCCGCGTTCGGCACGCTGGAGGACTTCGACCGCCTGTTGGCGCAGGTGCACGCCCGCGGCATGAAGCTGGTGATGGACCTGGTGGTCAACCACACCTCCGACGAGCACCCGTGGTTTGTGGAGTCCCGGTCGTCGAAGGACAACCCCAAGCGCGACTGGTACTGGTGGCGCCCACCGCGCCAGGGGTTCGACGCGGGGCAGCCCGGAGCGGAGCCCACCAACTGGGAGTCGTTCTTCTCCGGCCCGACCTGGACCCTCGACGAGACGACCGGCGAGTACTACCTGCACCTGTTCGCGTCCCAGCAGCCGGACCTGAACTGGGAGAACCCCGAAGTCCGCCACGCCGTGCACGAGATGATGCGCTGGTGGCTGGACCGGGGCGTGGACGGCTTCCGGATGGACGTCATCAACCTGATCTCCAAGGACCCCGACCTGCCCGACGGCGCCACCACCGGTACCGGCGGCCTCGGTGACGGGTTCCCGCACTACGGCACGGGACCGCGCATCCACGAATTCCTCCAGGAGATGCACCGGGAGGTGTTCGACGGCCGGTCGGGCGAACTGCTGACCGTGGGGGAGATGCCCGGTGTCACCTGGGCGGACGCCCGGCTGTTCACCGACCCGCGACGGCGCGAGCTGGACATGGTGTTCCAGTTCGAGCACGTCTCCCTCGACCACGGCCCCGGCGGCAAGTTCGACCCCACGCCGCTGGACCTGCGCGACCTCAAGGCATCCCTGGGCCGGTGGCAGCGGGAACTGGGCGAGGTCGGCTGGAACAGCCTGTACTGGAACAACCACGACCAGCCCCGCGTGGTGTCCCGCTTCGGCGACGACGGCCGGTATTGGCGCGAGTCCGCCACCGCCCTGGCCACCGTGCTGCACCTGCACCGCGGCACGCCGTTCGTCTACCAGGGCGAAGAGCTGGGCATGACCAACGCGCCGTTCGCGGGCCTGCACGAACTGCGCGACGTCGAATCGCTCAACCACCACGCCGAGGTCACCACCGCGGGCGGTGATCCGGAATCGGTGTTGCGCGGCCTGCGCGCGATGAGCCGCGACAACGCCCGCACGCCCGTGCAGTGGGATTCCAGCCCCACCGCCGGGTTCACCACCGGCGAGCCGTGGATCGCGGTCAACCCCAACCACACCTGGCTCAACGCGCAGGCCCAGTACGACGACCCGGATTCCGTCTTCAACCACTACCGCCGCCTCATCCGGTTGCGCCACGACGACCCGGTGGTGGCGCTGGGCGACTTCCGGATGCTGCTGGCCGACGACCCGCACCTCTACGCCTACGAACGCAGGTTGGGTGACGACCGGCTGCTGGTCGTGGCCAACCTCAGCGGCACACCGCACACCGCCACCCTGGACGGTGGGTGGTCCGCGGCCGACCTGTTGCTGTCCAATGTAGAGAAGCCGTCTGTCGTCAATGGTCGGGTCGCGATGGAACCGTGGTCGGCGCACGTCTTCAGGAAGTCGGGGCGCAACGGATGACGGAGCCGACCTGATCGCGCGACGGCCGATTCCTGCTCATTGACGAAGAAACCATCGATCCATTATTCTGGAAAAGGCCCACCGCCTTCACGGCGAGGGCAACCATTTCGCATTTCCTCGTCCCCGAATCCGACACATCGGCCGGGACAACACGGCCGCCCGTCGGCAATCCGCTCAGGCGGAGCACGCCTGCGCTTCTGCGCCAAGCACGAATCCATGACGACGCACACCCTTCCCAATGACGAGAAGAGGACTTCGCCATGCCCACAGCAAGACTGAGCAGGCCCGCGGCGCTCGCCGCGGGCCTGGCGCTCGCCCTGGCCGGTGCCGTCGGGCCGACCGGGACGGCGAGCGCGCAGGTGCCCCGGACCCAGGCCGTCGCCGCTGCCGTCTCCACGGCCGACACCCCACAGCTCAAGACGTGGTGGCACGACAACCACGAGTTCAACACCGGCACCCCGGTGGCGAACGACAAGGTCAGGCGCTCGTCGTTCTACGACGTCCAGGTCGCCACCGCCGCGGCGCCCGGCACCAGGTACGACTCGTTCGCGTACATGAGCATCCCGCGCAGCGGGAAGGGGAAGATCGGCTACACCAAGGAGGACGGTGCCGAGTTCTCCTCGTCGGCGAACCTGACGATGAGCTGGTCGTCCTTCCAGTACACCACCGACGTGTGGGTGGAGGTCTCCCTGCGCACCGGCCAGAGCATCTCCTCCGCCGACCAGGTCAAGATCAAGCCCAGCAGCCTGGACTTCACCAAGCAGCTCGTCGACGGCGACACCGTCCGCGTCAAGGTCCCCTACAGCGCGGCGGGCCATCGCTTCTCCGTCGAGTTCGACCCGCAGCTCTACACCGCGTACAACGACATGTCGGGGCCCGCCACCGACGCGGGCAAGCTCACCACCGACTCGGGCAACGGCAACCGCGCCATCCACACCGAGCCGCGCAACTCGATGATGATCTTCGCCGAACCGGCGCCCGCCGGAGCGGAGCAGGACCGGCTGATCCCCACCGCGGCGTCGGGCAGCACCTACTACCCGCCGCAGGGCCAGGTCACCAACCTGAACACGATCAGCGAGGAGATCGTGTACTTCCGGCCCGGCACCTACTACATGACCCCGAAGTACCACGCCCTGCTGCCCAAGCAGGTCAAGTGGGTCTACCTGGCACCCGGGGCCTACGTGAAGGGTGCCATCCGCTTCCCCGACGACAGCCAGGGCCTGTACAAGGTCACCGGCTACGGCGTGCTCTCCGGTGAGCAGTACGTCTACGAGGCGGACACCGCCAACAACTACGACCACCTCTCCGGTGCGTCCAACTGCCACTCCACCTGCGTGAAGATGCTGCAGTTCGCCTCGGCCCAGGGCAGGCAGCAGCACCTGGACCTGCAGGGCGTGACCATCAACGAGCCGCCGTACCACTCGTTCGTCGTCTACGGCGACGAGCAGACCTTCAGCATGCGCGTCGAGAACTACAAGCAGGTCGGTTCCTGGTACTGGCAGACCGACGGCATCGAGCTCTACCGCGGCAGCACCATGAAGAACACGTTCTTCAACGCCAACGACGACGTGCTGAAGATGTACCACAGCGACGTCAACATCGACAACACGGTGATCTGGAAGAACGAGAACGGTCCTGTCATCCAGTGGGGCTGGACCCCCCGCGACATCGACAACGTGCGCGTCAGCAACACCCACGTCATCCACAACCGGATGTACTGGAAGGACGTCAAGTACAACACCTGCATCCTCAACTCCTCCTCGCACTGGGAGAACACGGGCTCGACCACCACGGCGAACCCCAGCAGCCGGGTGAAGAACATGACCTTCGAGAACATCACCGTCGAAGGCATGACCAACTGCGCGATCCGCGTCTTCGCCCTGTCCAGCACCGAGAACATCCACGTCAAGAACCTCAAGATCGACGCCTGGAGCCACCTGGACGCCTCCTCCCAGGTCAGCCTCTTCAAGCGGTACAGCAACAGCAGCGGGCAGAAGGTGAACCTGGGCAACGAGACCAGGGACAGCCGCGGCCTGAAGCTGGAGAACTACACCGTCGGCGGCACCGCCATCAACAAGTCCGGTTCCAACTGGGCCGCGGACCAGCTCGGCCGGATCGGCTTCGACGCCGAGACCTGGGACAACTGGAACGCCTGGGGCCCTGGCGGCGGTGACCCGGGCCCGGGGCCGGACCCCGGCGCAGGCAGCATGATCGTCAACGGGGCGAGCGCCAAGTGCGTCGACCGCGCGGGCGGCGGCACGGCCAACGGCACCGCCGTGCAGCAGGGGACCTGCGCCGACTCGCCGTCCACGACCTGGGCGCTCGACGGGCAGCAACTGAAGTCCGGCGGCAAGTGCCTCGACGTCGAGGGCGGGGCCACCGCCAACGGCACCAAGGCCCACCTGTGGGACTGCGGCACCTGGGACAGCCAGAAGTGGGCCTTCCAGTCCGGCGGCGTCCTGAAGAACCTCAAGTCCGGCCGCTGCCTGGACGTCGAGGCCCAGAGCACCACCGCCGGTGCCCGGCTGCACCTGTGGGACTGCGGCACCTGGAACAGCCAGAAGTGGACCCTCACCGGCTGACCGACCCGCACGGTGGCCGCAGGCGCACCCGCACCACCCGGCCTGCGGCCACCGGCCCGTTCCCGTCCACAACCGACAAGCGATTCGCCCGTGGCAGGTGGATCGCCGTGGAACCGCGCCCGGAAGAAATCGCCACTCCGGAAAGTCGCACAATGAATGTCAGTATTGGTCTGATCGGGTAGCACCGCTTTTCCTCATTGACACTGAAAAGTTCGTCTCACTAACCTGAAGAAGCCGCCGCCACGGTGTTCCAGCCCCGGCGGGACACATTTCCCCCCGGTGCTTCCTTCCGCTCTTGACGGAGGCACACCCATGAAGAAGTCAGCCAGGACGACGTGGTCGGCGACCGGAGTCGCCGGTCTCGCGCTGACCGCGGCGGCCGTCGTGTCCGCGCTGCCCGCGAGCGCGAACGTCATCGCGGTCACGTCCCCCGTGAGCGCGGGACCAGCGGCCCACGGCCAGCAGTACCCGGACGGCCCCTCCTCGGTGGACGGCTCGCCGCTGGAGCGGTGCCGCCGCGGCACCGACCACGCCGCACCCGGCCGCAACCCGGTCCTCGACGAGCCGCTCAACACCAGCTTCACGAGCAACGTCGGACTGTCGGTCAAGGTGCAGCTCGAAGGCGGCACGGCCTACGGCAGCCGCAAGCTGGTCTTCACCAACACCAGCGGCGCGCCCGTGCACACCGACTGCCTGGTGCTGAAGTTCCGCGCCCCCTCGGGTTCGGTCGACCACCACTACCGGGCCTCCGTCCAGTACGGACACCCGCAGCAGGATTACATCGAGGTCCCCCGCGGCAACGGCGAGTCGCACTACATCATCCGGTTCGGTTTCCACGACGTGCCGCTGCCCGACCGCACCATCCCGGTCGGGCAGAGCTGGACCTACGAGCTGGCAGGCGCCGACCAGGGCTCGGTGGGCCTGGAGACCACGCGTGACTCCGTCGAGGTCCTGGCGGACATGGACGTCGGCGGCAACGACTGGGTCTCCCAGTACGGCACCAAGCGCCTGGGCAACTGATGCCAGGTGGGTGGCGGTCCCGCAACGGCGCGGGGCCGCTGCCCGGCCACCCCGGGAGGACGCACATGAGAACCCTTGTCTGCCTCGCCCTGAGCGCCGCGGTCACCACCGGGTGCGCGTCCGGCGAAACCGACCACCAGCACCACCGGCACCACTCGACGACGGCGGAGGACGCCGCGCGGCTGCGCGGGGTCGCCACCACCTACCTCGGCCTGCTCTCGGGTGGTGACCCGACCGCGGCGTGGGACATGTGGACCGCCGACGCCCAGCGGCGCGATCCGCGGGAGGTGTTCGTCGACCGGCTCGCGCACTGCGAACCCGGAGTCCCGTACGAGGTGCTCGGCGTCGTCGCCGACGGACCGGACCTCGCCAGGGTCACCTGGCGCCACGGCGAGCGCACCGGCGAGCACCTGCTGCACCTGCGCGACGGGCAGTGGCGCGTCGAGCCCGCCGACACCACCACCTGCGGTGCGCCGTGAACGCCCGCGCGATCGCGTTGCTGCGCGGCTCGCTCGGGCTGGTGTTCGTCTGGTTCGGCGCCCTCAAGCTCGCCGACCTGACACCGGTGGCCGACCTGGTGGCCCGCACCGTGCCGTGGCTGGACCGCCCGCTGCTGCTGGCCTCCCTGGGCGCGGCGGAGGTCGCGCTCGGTGTGGCGCTGTGGCTCGGGCGCCTGCTGCGCTGGGTCGCGGGCGTGGCGGTGGCCCACCTGCTGGGGACGTTCCTGGTGCTGGTGGTCCAGCCGCAGGTGGCGTTCCAGGCGGGCAACCCGCTGCTGCTCACCACCGAGGGCGAGTTCGTGGTCAAGAACCTCGTGCTCATCACCGCGTGCCTGGTGCTCATGGCCGCTGGTCAGCCACAACGCTCCGAAGCCCTGATCGGTGCGGGGGAATAGCCCACGGACGAGGTGGCACGTGCGATCCGCGACGCGGAGCGGCGCGCGGCGCACCACCACGCACAGGGCGGCTGGTATTCGCGCTTCACCGCCGAGATCACCACGCGGTCAACGGCGCGACTGCCTGGAACGCCCCGGACACCCCTGCCGGGCCCGAACCGCGCAGGGGTGAGTGGGGTCGCCGGTGGCGGCCTGCGACCCCACTCCCGCAGGGGCGGTGGCGTCGTCACGGACCAACCGATGGCGACGCCACCGTGGGCCCCGCCACCTCGTCACCAAGCCGTTCGCCACCACCGGCGACGGCGCTCACCGCAGAAGGGGACCACCGTGGAACCGATGGCCGACAGCCGGGAACTGGCACTGAGCCTGTTCAGGTGCGTCGTGGGGCTGCTCTTCGCCTGTCACGGCGCGGCCACCCTCTTCGGCGTCCTGGGCGGTCCGCACGGAGGCCGGACGCCCGACCTCGCGCAGTGGCCGAGCTGGTGGGCCGCGGTCATCCAGCTCCTGGGCGGCGCGCTGGTGCTGCTCGGGATGGCCACCCGGGCCGCCGCCGCCGTGTGCTCCGGCTCCATGGCCTACGCCTACTTCACCGCGCACCAGCCGCACGGCCTGCTCCCGATCGAGAACGGCGGCGAGCCCGCCGCGCTGTTCTGCTGGGCGTTCCTGCTCATCGCCGTCCTCGGCCCCGGCCGGTGGGCGCTGTCCGAACTGCTCACCCGCCCGCGGGTCGACGTCCGGCGGAGGAGGTGATCGCCACAGCCGAACCGCTCGACCCGATGGCCACACACACATCGAGTACTCGGAAGGACTGATCCATGCACGCCACACTGTCGGCGCCCCGGCGCCGGACGGCCCTGCACATCGCCGTGCTGCTGTCCGTCGTCGCATCGCTGCTGAGCTTCCACCAGACCCGCGCCTCGGCGCACGGCACCGTCGTCGACCCGCCGACCCGCAACTACGGCTGCGCCACCCGCTGGTCCGGCCCCGACGCCCCGGGCATGCAGGAGCAGGACCCCATGTGCCACCTCGCGTGGCACCAGAGCCCCGACGCGATGTACAACTGGAACGCCCTGTACGCCAACAACCTCGGCGAGGACATCGAGCACGTCGTCCCCAACGGCCAGATCTGCAGCGCCGGGCGCGCCGAGGCGGGGCGGTACGGCCCGATGGACAACCCGGGCCCGTGGCGGATGACCAAGGTCGGCAGCACGTTCCCCGTCCAGGTCCAGGACGTGGCCAGGCACGGCGCCGACTACCTGAAGATCTACATCACCAAGCAGGGCTTCGACCCGGCCACGTCGACCATCGGCTGGAACAACCTGGACTTCATCAAGCAGACCGGCCGGTACCCGTCCCAACTCGACTACCGGACCGAGGTGAACACCTCCGGCTACACCGGGCGCCACGTCGTCATCACGGTCTGGAAGGCGTCGCACATGGACCAGAAGTACTTCCTGTGCAGTGACGTCGACTTCGGCTGAACAACCCGGTCCTGAAGCCCCGGCCCCCGAAAGCGCCCGTTTTCGGGGGCCGGGGCCAACCCGGCAGGCAGGAGCGGCGCACAAGCCACCGATGATGGAGGCGGCGTCGACCTCGCGCAGCCGATCCACCAGATGCGCGAATGAGGTCGACCCCGGCGCCGCGGCGATCACCGCTGACCGCCGCCTGCGGCTTCCGGATCATCCCGGGGCCGCCGTCGCCGACCGCGCACGCCGGTGACCTCTACGCCTGTCGCTGATCCGCTCGGGGTCAGCCGAGTTGTTCGGCGAGCAAGCGCTGGACGGTCCGGGCGTTCTCCAGGTCGCGGACGACCTCCGGGTGGGTCGCGACGAGCCGGGTGAGGGTGGCGACGGATTCGGCGATCGCGTCCGCGGCCCGTTCGGTGTCGACCCCCTGCTGCTGGCGCACGAAGGCGAAGACGAGTTGCGCCAGGGCGAGCGTCAGCACGTCGCCGGTGCGGGCGGACAGCGCGCCCAGCTCCGCCACGGCCTCCTCGCTGCGCTCCAGCGCGGCCTCGTGGTGGCCCGCGGTGTGTTCGAGGTGGGCCAGTTCGACCTTGGTCATCGCGCTTCGGCGCAGGACGCTGTGCAGCATGTCGTCGCCCATCGGGAACGCGCCCGCGCGGTGTCCGTCCAGCAGGCGCCCGTGGGATTCGATGCTCTCGCGGTAGGCGGAGAGGGCGTCGTCGATCCGGCCCTCCGCGAGGAGGCCGCCCACGGTTCGCGCCAGGATGGCTGCGGCGAACTCGATGCCCTGGTTCGGGGTGAAGGACAGCGCAGGCACACCGCGCTCCTGGGCGGCTTCGGTGAGGGGATTCGGCGGTGCGGGGGTGGGTGGCGGTTCGACGGCGGGTTCCTCCCTGGCGCGGGCGACCCGCCACCAGCCCGCGGCCCCCTGGAGCTCCTGGTTCCGCATGAGGTGGTCGGCCAGTTCCCGGGCCGCTCCCGCGTGGCCCGCCTCGGCCGCGCGTTCGAGGTGGGTGCGGGCGTTGGCCGGGCGGTCCTGCTCCGCGCGGAGCAGCCCCAGGCGGAAGTCCCCGTCGGCGTCCCCGGCCTCGGCGGCGGCGGTGAACCAGGTCGCGGCGCCGTCCAGGTCGCCGTCGGACCACAGGGCCGCGCCCAGCGAGATCATCGCGTTCGTCGCCCCCGCCTCGGCGCCCCGGTGGAACCACTCCCGGGCGGTGCCCCGGTCGCCCCGCTGCCAGTGCAGCACGCCCAGGTCGTGGCAGCCCGCGGTCTGGCCCGCCGCGACGGCCCGGGTCAGCCACGCTTCTGCCTCGGCGGGTCGGTCGCCGTCGAGGTGCAGGTGGCCCAGGTTGAACATCGCCTGCGGCAGGCCCGCCTCTGCGGCCCACTGGTAGCGCTCCGCGGCCTCGGCCACCCGACCGGCCTGCGCCAGCCGCACGCCCTCGTTGAACGCCACCACGGCGGCGGTATCCGGCCCCTCCGGTGACTGCTCGCCCAGGATGCCCAGGTTTCGCACCACGGCCTCCACATAGGATTGAAAACCGTCGTCGACCTGGGCCAGTCGCCGGTACAGCCCGGCGGCCTCGCGCAGCGATCCCACCGCCCGCTCCCGGTCCACTTCGGCGAGGATGGCGCCCTCGGCGGCGAGCGCGTGCGCCAGCACCGGTTCGTGCGCGGTCCGGTCGAGCCGGACCAGCCGCCGGGCCGCCACCACGGCCTCGGCCGCCACCTCGACCGCTTCGCCGTCGCGGCCCACGTCCGACAGCCTGCCCGCGTGGTTCAGCAGCGACAGCGCCAGGTCGGCGCGGTACGCCGTGGGGTTGGCCTCGGTCAGCCCGCGCCGGATCGACACCGCCTCCGCCGAGCACCGCAGCGCCTCGTCGGCGGCACCGAGCCGGAAGTGCGCGGTACCGAGGTTGGTCAGCGCCCGCGCCAGGCCGGGCAGGTGCGCCTGCGGGTCCGCCGCCACCAGCGGCCGGTAGGCGGCGACGCCCTCGGCCAGCACCCCGGCTGCTTCCGCGTCCCGGTTCACCGCCATGAGCCTGGTGCCCAGCCCGTTCAGCGCGAACGCGAAGCGCGGCGGGTCGGTCAGGTCTGTGCCCGCCAGCGCCCGGTGCAGGTCGACGGACTCCTGCGCCGCCGCCACGGCCGGGCCGCGCCTGCCGGTGTTCTGCAACTGGTTGCCGTAGTTGGACAGCGCCAGCGCCAGCGCGGGCCGGTTCCCGATCTCGCGCAGCAGGTCCACGGCCCGGCCGGTGTGCTCGACGGCCTCCCGGTGCCTGCCCAGGTCGGACAGGAAACCGCCGACGTCCATCAGGCAGATCGCCCGGTCCGCGCCGTGGGCACCCGGGTCCAGCTCGGTGAGCCGGTCCAGGGCGGCGAGCGCCCGGTACCCGGCCCGCACCGCCTCCGCCACCCGGCCCGCGTGCGCCAGCCGGGTGGTGAGCCGGGAGTACCAGGACGCGGCGTCGTGCAGCCGGGTCCGGTCGTCGACCCGCTCGCGGACGAGCCGGTCGGTGACCGCGGCGGCGCCCGCGTCCAGGTCGGCGCGGCGGCCCCGGGGGAGGTGCGGCTCGACCGCCAGCAGCACGTCGGTGTCCAGGTGGCGGGCGGCGGCGAGGGCGGCCAGGGCGGCGCTGCCCGCGCGCACGGCCAGGTCCGGGCGCTCGGTCAGCAGGTCGCCGAGCCGCCCGGCCACGTGCGGCCACCGGTCGGCGGCCGAGGCCAGCACGGTCACGGTCCGCGCGGTCACCGCCGGGTCCGGCTCGTCGGGCCGGTCGAGGCCGAGCAGCGCCCGGGGCACGTCGGCCGACCACGGGTCCGGGTCGTAGCCGGTGACGTGGTGCCCGGGCAGCAGCAGCGCGACGAAGTCCTCCGCGAGCCGGTCGGGCAGGAGCGGTTCCAGCTCCAGGGCGCGGTCGCGCGGCGGGTAGCAGAACCGGTGGTCGGTCAGGACGCGCTCGGCCGGTCCCAGGCGCAGGGATTCCAACCGGGCCACGGCGTCGGCGTGCGCGGCGGGCCCGCCCAGGACGGCGGTGAACACCGCGCGAGCCAGCACCGTGGGCGGGGTGTCGAACTCCTCGCCGAGCTGCCGGGTGCCGTGCAGCCTGCGCCAGCCCATGCGCTCGCGGTCGAGCAGGTACGCCGCGATGCCCTCGACCCCGCGCGGCATCGGTTCGCCCGGGAAGCGCACGGTCAGGGCGGACACGAGCGCGGCCATGTGCAGCGCCAGCACCTGCCCGTAGTCGGGGCCGTCGAGGTCCGGCACGGGCTCGGTGATCGGCTCGGGCACTCCCAGAACTCCTCCGAACCGGTCGCGGGCGGCGGTGAAGACCCGTTCGCGGTCGGCGGGCTCCTCGGCCAGTTCGCCCAGCAGCAGGTCGCCCACCGCCACGCCCGTCGAGCGCAGTTCGCCGCGCAGCGCCGCCCACCACTGCACGGTGCGGCCGATCAGCAGCACCCGCACGCGGGGCCCGGCCAGCGCCGGGTCGGCGAACAGCGCCACCAGTTCCGGGTGCGCCCACCGGTCGGCGTAGTCCACGACCACCAGCAGCCTGCGCCTGCCCGCCCGGCCGCCCGCCGCCTCGTCGGGGGCCACGCCATGCCTGGCCTGCGCCACCACCCACCCGTCGGCGGCGGACAGCTCGGCGAAGCGGGCCGCCAGCCGCGACTTGCCCTGGCCGCCGGGACCGTGCAGCAGCAGCGCGGACGGGCCCGCGGTGTCGGCGTCGCGCCACGCGGTGAGCGCGGCCAGCTCGGTCTCCCGGCCGGTGAACGGCACCACCGCGCTGCGCGCGTCGAGCAGGGTGCTGGGCCGGTCGGCGAGCCCGGCGCGGTCCGGCGCGGGGGAGCGGGGGAGGGGTTCGAGCACGGCGGGGCGGGCGTCGGCGCGGCGTTCGTGCACGGCCAGCACGACGGTCAGCACCAGGGACACCGGCAGGCCGATCCAGGCGAAGCGACCCCACCCCTCCGGCAGCGCGTCCGTCGCGATGTTGACCGCGATGGGGAGCAGCAGCACCCCGACCACCACGCCGCCGACCAGCGGCCGTCGCCGCCGCACCTTCTTCGCCATCGGACCTCCCACCGCAGTATCGCGCCGGGGGTGCCCGCGGCGGGCCGGAATGACCGTATTCGGTACGGCCGCCCGGATTCCTCCGGATGTCCCTATCGCCGACGGCGGCTCGCCGTTTATGGTCTAGTCCAATGGGCGCACCCCGGGACTGGTCGTCCGCGGCTACTACCTTCGTCATTGGGGTGTGATCTCGTGATGCGAAAAAGGCGGACGTGGCGACCGGGTGCACTGGTCGCCTCGGCGGCACTGGCCCTCTCCGCGCTGGTCGCCACCGGCGGCACGGCGTCGGCGGCGGCCGACTACACGCAGGGCGCCACGCAGGTGTCGACCTCCCAGGCCCAGGTGTCGTTCACCCCGACCACGGTCGCCCGGTACGTCGACATCCACTACCAGGTCAACGGCGGCGGGCAGCAGAACCTCCGGATGACCGAGTCCGGCGGCACCTGGCGGCAGACGGTCGGGTCGCTGAGCACCGGCGCGCTCCTGGACTACTGGTTCACCTACGAGAAGAGCGGCCCGCAGTACGACACCCCGCACTTCACCTACACCCACGGCGGCGGCACCGGCTCGGTCGCGGCCCCGGCGTTCAGCCCCGGCGGCGGCACGTACGCGACCGCGCAGACGGTCACCCTCTCGACGGCGACCAGCGGCGCGACCATCCGCTACACCGTCGACGGCTCCACCCCCACGGCCTCCTCGACGCTGTACTCCGCGCCGATCAGCGTCCCCTCCTCGCGCACCGTCAAGGCGATCGCGCTCAAGAGCGGCCTGACCACCTCCGCCACCGCGACCGCGTCGTACACGATCGGCGGTTCCGCGGCGACCTGCCCCACCCAGTCCGACACCCCGGACTTCGGCCCCAACACCCGCGTCTTCGACCCGAGCATGCCCGCGGCCACCATCCAGGCCCGGCTCGACGCCGACTTCGCCGCGCAGAAGGACACCCTGACCGCGCAGATGGGCACCGGCCGGGTCGCGCACCTGTTCAAGCCCGGCACCTACGCCGTGCGCGACAACGTCGGCTACTACACCTCCGTCGCAGGCCTGGGCCAGAACCCGGGCGACGTGGTGATCAACGGCGACATCACGGTGGACGCGTTCAACGAGTCCGACCAGGGCGTGGCGTTGCAGAACTTCTGGCGCTCCACGGAGAACCTGGCCGTCAACCCCAGCAGCGGCGCCACCCGCTGGGCCGTGGCGCAGGCCGCGCCGTTCCGCCGCATGGACATCCGCGGCAGCCTCCAGCTCTACCCGGCCAGCTACGGCTTCGCCAGCGGCGGCTACATCGCCGACTCGAAGGTCTCCGGCCAGACCGCCTCGGTGTCGCAGCAGCAGTGGTACACCCGCGACAGCGCCTACGGGAGCTGGGCGGGCGGCGTGTGGAACATGGTGTTCTCCGGCACGTCCGGCGCCCCCGCCAACACCTTCCCCAACCCGCCCGAGACCACCCTCGCCACCACCCCGGTCTCCCGCGACGTGCCCTACCTCTACGTCGACGGCGCGGGCAAGTACCGCGTGTTCCAGCCCGCCCTGCGCACCAACGCCTCCGGCCCGAGCTGGGCGAGCGGCAGCACCCCCGGCACGTCGCTGCCGATGAGCCAGTTCTTCGTGGTCAAGCCCGGCGCCACCGCCTCGTCGATCAACACGGCCCTCGCCTCCGGGTGCCACCTGCTGTTCACCCCGGGCATCTACCACCTCGACCAGACCCTCAACGTCACCAGGGCCGACACCGTTGTCCTCGGCATCGGCTACCCCACGCTCATCCCGGACAACGGCGTCAACGCCATGCAGGTGGCCGACGTCGACGGCGTCCGCCTCAAGGGCCTGCTCTTCGACGCGGGCACCACCAACTCCGCCGCGCTCCTGACCGTCGGCCCGGCGGGCTCGTCGGCGTCGCACGCCACCAACCCCACCACCATCCAGGACGTCTTCTTCCGCATCGGCGGCGCCATCGCGGGCAAGGCGACCACCAGCCTGGTCGTCAACAGCGCCAACGCGGTCATCGACCACATCTGGGCCTGGCGGGCCGACCACGGCAACGCGGGCACCTGGGGCTGGACCCAGGCCACCGGCGACACCGGCGTGATCGTCAACGGCAACAACGTCCTGGCCACCGGCCTGTTCGTCGAGCACTACCAGAAGTACCAGGTCATCTGGAACGGCCAGAACGGCCGGACCATCTTCTTCCAGAACGAAATGCCCTACGACGTGCCGAACCAGGCGAGTTGGCGGAGTCCCAACGGGCTCAACGGCTACGCCGCCTACAAGGTCGCCGACTCGGTCACCAGCCACGAGGCGTGGGGCCTGGGCAGCTACTGCTTCTTCAACGTCAACCCCTCGGTCAGCGCCTACCACGCCTTCGAGGTGCCCAACACCCCCGGCGTGCGGATGCACAACCTGCTGACCGTGTCCCTGAACTACCAGGGAACGATCACCCACGTCATCAACGACGTCGGCGGCGTGACACCCCCGGGCACCGTCCCGGTCAACGTCGTCAACTACCCCTGACCGGTGGACCCGGGCGCCGCGGCACAGCACCCGTGCGGCGGCGCCCGGGTCTTCCGCTTCCCTCTCCCCGATACCCGGTGGAGCAGCCGGTTCGGGGACGCGGAGGTCGCCGAGCTGGTGCTCGTCGCCGGGCACCCCCGGCAGGCCAAGGACCTGGGCCGCCGGGTTCGCGGCTTCGACCAGCCCACCTGGGAGGAACACCGGTTCGCCGTCGTGGTGGACGGCGGCCTCGCCAAGTTCGGGCAGGACGACGACCTGGCGCGGTTCCTGCTCGGCACCGGCGACCGGGTCCTGGTCGAGGCCAGTCCGCTGGACCGCGTGTGGGGCATCGGCCTGACCGAGCACGACCCGGACGCGACAGCTCCGCAGCGGTGGCCGGGGCTGGACCTGCTGGGCTTCGCGCTCGCCGAGGCACGTGCCCGGCTGCGCTGCCACCACTCCCAGGCGGTGTGAGTCCAGGGATCCCGTTCGGTGGTGCCCCGGTGGCCGGGCCACCGGGACGTTCACCAATCGTCTCGCGCACCAGCACGGGCGACGTCGACCTGTTCCCCGAGAACGTGCCTGCCTGATCGGCCGGGTTGTTTGCGCGACCCTGTTCCAGGGCATTCCTCCCGGGTACGAACTGTTGCCCCTGACCCCGGCGACGCAGATCTCCGGGAAGGAACGCAACACATGTCTACGTCTGCGGTGCCCATCGGCACCCGGGACAACCCCGCCACCCCCAGCCCCGCGCAGCGGAGCGACTACGCCGACCTGTCCCGCATCGTCCGGGACGCCGGTCTGCTCCAGCGGCGGCACGGCTACTACGCCGTGAAGTTCGTCCTCACCGCCCTCGCCCTCGCGGGCGGCTGCGTGGCGTTCGCCCTGCTGGGCGACTCCTGGTGGCAGTTGGGCACCGCGGTGTTCCTCGCCGCGGTGTTCGCCCAGATCTCCTTCCTCGGCCACGACGCCGGGCACAAGCAGATCTTCGACACCGCCAGGGCCAACGACCGCGTCGGCTACGCCGTGGCCGGGCTGGTCGGCATCAGCTACGGCTGGTGGATGGGCAAGCACACCCGCCACCACGCCAACCCGAACCACGAGGACTCCGACCCCGACCTCGACATCCCGATCCTGGCCTTCACCCGCGGGCAGGCCCGCGACCGGAGCGGGTTCGTCCGCTGGACGGTCAAGCACCAGGCGGCGCTCTTCTTCCCCCTGCTGCTGCTGGAGGGGCTGAGCCTGCACTGGTCCGGCATCGAGGCCGTGTGGCAGGACAGGGCGGTGTCGCGCAGGCGCGAGGCGGCGTTGCTGATCGTCCACTTCGCGGTCTACCTGACCGCTGTGTTCCTGGTGCTGTCACCGCCGATCGCTGTCGCCTTCATCGCTGTGCACCAGGGGTTGTGGGGGGTTTACCTGGGGTGCTCGTTCGCGCCCGGGCACAAGGGGATGCCGACCTACACCGATGCCAAGTCGCTGGACTTCCTGCGGAAGCAGGTGTTGACCAGCCGGAACATCCGGGGTGGGCCCTGGGTGGACGTGGCGCTCGGTGGGTTGAACCACCAGATCGAGCACCACCTGTTCCCGACGATGCCGCGTCCGAACCTGCGCCGCGCACAGCCGCTGGTCCACGAGTTCTGCCTGCAACGCGGGATCGAATACGCCCAGTGCGGGCTGCTGCGCACCTACGGGCACGTCTTGCAGCACCTGCACGAGGTCGGTGCCCCGCTGCGCCGGGCTTCCGCCCGCTGACTCCTGGCGGTGACCCGGGGGGTGATCACCCCAGCCGGGAGAAGTTCGCGGTGAGGGTGGTCCCGGAATCGCCGGAGGTGATTTCGATGCGGTCGGCCAGGGCGTGCATCATCGGGATGCCCCAGCCGTGGGTGACGCCGATGTCGTCCTGTTCCGGGCGCCAGCGGCCCCGGTCGGCGACGGTGATGGTGATGCGCTGGGCGTCCACCGTGACCGTGACGAGGACTTCGCCGTTGTCCAGGTGGCGGTGGCCGTGCTCGACGGCGTTGGTGATCGCTTCATCGGCGAGGAGGACGACGTCGCAGCGCAGGGGGCCGATGACCTCGTGTTGGCGCAGCCAGGCGTCGAGCCGCCCGCGGGCCGTGCCGATGCCCGCGGGGATCGCGGGGACGGCGATCGTGAGGGCGGACGCGTCGGGGGAGTGGGCGGCGGCGCCGTCGGCGTCATCCACCGGGCGCGTTGATGCATCGGACGGCGGTGAGACGGAGCTGTCCATCGCGCATCTCACTCCTTCTTGCGACGCCCGAACGCGGCCGACGCTACTCCGACCGGGGGCGCGGTGCTGGTTGGTGTTCGCCACCTGCCCGGGTGCGGTCGCCGAGGGGTGGCCTCGGCCAGGGGGCGCGTCGGCTCTAGGGTCGGGGCATGGTGGCGGAGACCGCGTGGTTCACGGCGTTGAACAAGCTCATCACGGGGTCGCACGTGGCCACCGCGCACGACCTGGTCGACCTGCTCGACGAGGCGAGCGCGGTCCTGGGGATGCGGGCCCGGATCTACCTCGCCGACCTGCCGCAGCGCGCGCTGCACCCGGTGCCGTCCGGGTCCGCCGAGCCGCTGGGGGTGGACGCCACGGTCGCGGGGCGGTCGTTCCGGCTGACCGCGCTGATGCCGTCGCAGGACGAGGAGTCCGGGCGGCCCGCGCTGTGGTTGCCGCTGTTGGACGGCACCGAGCGGGTGGGCGTGCTGCACCTGGTCCTGCCGGAGGGCGCCGACCCGACCGACAGCACCACGCGCGAGCGCTACTGGGCGCTGGCCGGGCTGGTCGGTCACCTCGTCGTCGCCAAGTACCCCTACAGCGACCTGTTCCACACCACGCGCCGCACCGAGGAGCTGACGGTGGCCAGCGAACTGCTGTGGCAGCTACTGCCGCCGTCGACCTTCGCGGGGCCGAACGTGGTGGTCTCCGCGATCATGGAGCCGTTCGCGCGGGTGGGCGGTGACGGCTTCGACTACGCCGTGGACCGCGACCGCGCGTACCTGGCGGTGTTCGACTCCACCGGCCACGACCTGCGCGCCGGGCTCACCACCAGCATGGTGCTCGCCGCGACCCGCAACGCCCGCCGGGCGGGGGCCGACCTGGCCGGGATCGCCGCGGCGGCCGACGACGTGCTCGACGCGGGCCACGTCCCCGGCAGGCACGCGACCGCCGCCCTGGTCGAACTCGACCTGCACACGGGCGTCCTGTCCTACCTGCTCGCCGGGCACCCGCCGCCGGTCGTGCTGCGCCGGTCGCGGATGGTCAAGGCCCTCGCCGGGAAGCCCCGCCCACCCCTGGGCCTGCGCCACCTCATCGGTGACCGGCCCGTCCGGGTGCACAGCGAATCACTGGAACCCGGTGACCGCCTGCTCCTGCACACCGACGGGGTGACCGAGGCGCGCGACTCCGATGGGGTGCCCTTCGGCCTCGACCGGCTGGTCGACCTCACCGAGCGGCACGAGGCCGCCGAGCTCCCCGCGCCGGAAACCCTCCGCCGGGTGGTCCACGCGGTCTTGGAGCACCAGAGCGGCAGGCTCCAGGACGACGCCACGCTCATGCTGGTGGAGTGGTCGACCGCCGCGCCCCACTCCCTGCTGCCCACCCTCTGAGCACGGGTTCACGCGCTGTCGGAGGTCGCCTCGGTCAGGTCGTGCACCACGCGGACCGAGCGGTCCATCGAGGTGACGGTGATGGAGCGCTCCGTGGCACCCCCGGGCGCCACGACCACGACCACGTCGGTGCCGGTGTCCCGGGCGCGGGCGCTGGTCCGGGCGAGCAGGGCGAGGCCGGAGGACGCGAAGAACGACACCCCGGTCAGGTCCACGACCACCCGGGCGCGGTCGCCCCCGGTGAAGGCGCGGTCGAGGGCTTCGGCGAGCACGGGGGCCGTGGCCATGTCGATCTCGCCGCTGACGCGGACGACGACACGACCCCCTCCCCGTTCGACGGTGGCGGTCACCGGCTCGTTGTTCACACCCCACTCCCTCCACGGTTCGCGATCGGTGTTGTCACGCTGATGACACTCGGTCACGGAGCGTGCTGCTTGTACGTTACCTGCTCACCCCCGGGAACACCGGACAGGACGTCGGTGTGGCGGGTCGAGCCTCCGACCGGCGGTCAGGTCTGGACCGGAGTCGGAATCCTGAGTTCGGCAAGGACGTCGAGTCCGGTCAGGATGGTGTTCCCCTTCTCCTCGCTCAACAGCCGCAGGCCCATGAAGTTGTCCCCCGGGTTGAAGCCGGGCAGCGCCCAGATCTCTTCATAGGGGATCCACGTGGGGCGGAAGTCGGTGAAGCTGTAGACGTTGCTCCACAGGCAGTCCTGGGGTCGCGGGGTCCACAGCCAGCGGGCGAAGGCGTGGTCGCGGAAGCCGTGCCCGACGACGCCGATGCCGCGCACGTGCTTCTGGCCGGTCAGCAGGAAGACGTCACCGGCTCCGATGTGCTCCATGGTCCGGTCGTGGCGGGCGGTGGCTCCCCAGAATCGCGCCGTCCCGCCGGGGTGCGCGGCGGTGAGACCCGCCAGGTGCTCGGCGTCCAGCGCTCCCGCGCGCCGGGCCTCGGGGAACGGCACGGCGCGGTCCAGCGTGTCCGCCCAGTGCCTGCGCGTCTCCGCCTTCCCGTACGACGGTTGGATGACCACCCGCGTCATCGGTGACTGCCTCCCGGGTTCGCACGGCTACCAGTCCGGCCCATTGTGCTCGGGACGCGGGTGGGCGGCAGGACAAGACCACCTTCGTCATCCAGAGGACGACACAGCACTTGTCATCGTTTGGATGACGTGCTATACCTGTTCCTGCGTGTTGACGAACCCGAGTCGTGGAGGTGGAACCGATGTTGATGCGCACCGACCCGTTCCGCGAGTTCGACCGGCTGGCCCAGCACCTGGCGGCAGGTGCGGCGGGGACGTGGTCGAAGCCCTCGGCGATGCCGATGGACGCCTACCGGTCCGGGCAGGAGTTTGTGGTGTCGTTCGACCTGCCGGGGGTGGACCCCGGGGCGATCGAGATCGACGTGGAGCGCAACGTCCTGACGGTCAAGGCCGAGCGGCGGCCGACCGCCGAGAAGGACGTGCAGGTGCAGGTCAGCGAGCGACCGCTGGGCGTGTTCTCCCGCCAGCTTTTCCTCGGCGACACCCTGGACACCGAGCAGATCTCCGCGGACTACGACGCGGGGGTGCTGACCCTGCGCATCCCGGTGGCCGAGCAGGCCAAGCCGCGCCGGATCGCGGTGCGCGCCGACCGGCCCCAGGAGATCCAGTCCTGATCCGTCCGACCGCCGCGTGCCCGACCCGCCGGTCGGGCACGCGGCGGTCCCACGTCCGCGTGAGCCGCCGGAGGGGCTCCCACTTGTCCGCTCCACCGTGGACACACCGGTGCCACGAACGCCCGGTCCTCGTCCGTTTTCCGCCGGTGGTGGCAGCCGGGGCCCATTCCGCGTGGATGTCCCGGGAGCCGGTCTTCCCGGCGCGGGTGGTCGATGATCAGCGCATATGCGCTTGATCGGTGCGCCGGTGCCCCGTACGCCGAAAACGGGTTTCCCCCGCGGTGATTGAGTTCCGGCGAAAGGGGGCACTTCACCACCAGCAACGGAGGATCGTGGCGCAAGAGCCGCGGTCATGAGGAAGGAGCTCGTGATGGGCATCATCGGTTGGGTTGTTCTCGGTCTGCTGGCCGGCCTCATCGCCAAGGCCGTCATGCCGGGCAAGGACCCCGGTGGTTTCATCGTCACCGCGGTGATCGGTGTGGTGGGCGCCCTCATCGGTGGCTTCATCGGCAATGCCATCTTCGGTGGCGGCCTGCAGGACTTCTTCTCGATCCGCACCTGGCTGCTGGCCATCCTCGGCTCGCTGATCCTGCTCGCCATCTACCGCGTCACGATCGGCAAGAAGACGCACCACCACGCGTAACCACTCCGCGTGACCCGCAGCGGGGGCCGACGGCAACACCGTCGGCCCCCGCTGCTTTGTGCGCACGCCCTGTGGTGCGCGGAGATTCGCGTACGAATTGCACCACCGCGGACAATTCCGAGTTGAACAGTCCTGTTCGGACCGGCTCACCCCAGTGCGGAGAGGGCGGCGCGGACGAGCGCGAGGTCTTCGCGGGGCTGAACCGCCAGCACGGCGACGGGGGAGTCCGGTGCGCTGATGACAGCGTCCTCATCGGGCTGGGGCGCGAGTTCGCCGCGGACGCCGAGCAGGCCCAGACCCGCGGCGACGGCCGCGCGCACCTCCGGTTGGTCCCACCCGATCTCCCCGGTGAACACCACCGCGTCGAGCCGGTCCAGGGCGGACGCCTCGGCGGCGATCTCCCGGCGGACGCGGTGGGCGAACACCCCCAGCGCCGACTCCGCCGCGGTGTCGCCACCCGCGGCGGCGCGGACCAGGTCGCGGGTGTCACCGGAAAGACCGCCGGACAGCCCGAGCAGGCCCGACCGGTGGTTGAGGGCGTCCTCCAGGTCCGCCGGGTCGATGCCGCCCTCGCGGATCAGCCACAGCAGGAGACCGGGGTCGATGCTGCCGGAGCGCCGCGACATCGGCACGCCCTCCAGCGGGGTGAAGCCCATGGAGGTGTCCACGCTCTTGCCCCCGCGCACGGCGCAGACCGAGCACCCGCCGCCCAGGTGGGTCAGCACCAGGTTGAGTTCCGCCACCCGCCTGCCGAGCAGGTGCGCCGCCCGGTCCGACGCCCACCCGTAGGACAGGCCGTGGAAGCCGTAGCGGCGCAGGCCGAACCGCTCCCGCCACTGCGCGGGCAGCGCGTAGGTCGCGGCGTGCTCGGGCAGCCCGTCGTGGAAGGCGGTGTCGGGGCACAGCACGTGCGGCACGTCCGGCAGCTCTCCCCGCAGCCGCTCCAGCAGGCGCAGCGCGGGCGGCACGTGCAGCGGCGCCAGGCTTTCCGCCCTGCGCGCCTTGCCCAGGGTGTCGTCGTCGACCACGGTGGGCGCGCTGAGTTCCGGGCCGCCGTGCACGAGGCGGTGGGCGACCGCGGTCACGTCGTCCGCCTTGCCCACCAGGTCGGTCAGGGCTTCGACCGCCTCGTCGGAGTCCGGCGGGTCCTCGACGTGCGCGCTGTGCAGGACCTGCTCGGTCTCGGCGTCGATCAGGTCCGCCTTGAGGCTGTTCGACCCGGCGTTGACGGTCAGCACGGTGCTCACGCCGACCACCGCCAGCCGGTGATCTCCGCCGGGTCGACCCCGTCGCGGTGCGACAGACCGCGCAGGCGGTCGCGTTCCTCGATCAGGCCGCGTGCCGCAGCAGTGTCCCCGCGCGCCCGCAGCACGGCGTCCGCCGCCAGGTCGTACCGGCTCATGGTGTTGTCCACCAGCAGGTCGAAGGGGGTCGTGGTGGTGCCTTCCTCCTGGTAGCCGTGCACGTGGAACCTCGCCGGGTCCGCCCTGCCGTGCAGCACCTCGTGCACCGCCGAGGGGTAGCCGTGGAAGCCGAACACCACCGGCGCCGCGTCCCCGAAGCAGGCCCGGAAGTCCTGGTCGGTCAGGCCGTGCGGGTGGCGGTCGCGGGGTGCGATGGCGAGCAGGTCGACCACGTTGACCACCCGCACCCGCAGGTCCGGGGCGTGTTCGCGGAGGAGGGTGGCCGCGGCCAGGGTCTCCACGGTCGGGATGCCGCCCGCGCACGCCAGCACGACGTCCGGTTCGCCGTCGGGGGCGCTGCTCGCCCAGTCCCACACCCCGGCGCCCGCCGCGCAGTGCCGCTCGGCGTCGGCCGGTCCGAGCCACTGCGCGGACTCGTTCTTGCCCGCGATCACCAGGTTGATCTTGTCGGTCGAGGCCAGGCAGTTCCGCAGGGTCACCAGCAGGGTGTTGGCGTCCGGCGGCAGGTAGATGCGGGTGGTGGAAGCCTTCTTGGTCAGCAGGTTGTTGAGGAACCCCGGGCCCTGGTGGCTGTAGCCGTTGTGCTCCTGCCGCCACCCCTCGCTGGTCAACAGGTAGTTCAGCGACGCCACCGGTTCGCGCCACGGGGTCTCGGCGGAGAGCTTCAGGAACTTGGCGTACTGGTTGACCATGCTGTCCACGATGGAGGCGAAGGCTTCGTAGCAGGGGAACAGGCCGTGCCCGCCGGTCAACAGGTACCCCTCCAGCCACCCCTGGCACAGGTGTTCCGACAGCACCTCCATCACCCGGCCACCCGGCCCCATGTGCTCGGCGTACCCGGGCACCGGCGGGGTGAAGGCCCGATCGGTCGCCTCCAGCACCGCGTCGAGCTTGTTGGAGGCCAGTTCGTCGGGGCAGACGATGCGGAAGTCCCGCCGGTCCTCGGTATCCCGCATGAGCCGGGCCAGCCACTTGCCCGCCGTCCCGGTCGGGCTGGCCGACGCCGTGCCTGGGCCGTCGACCGCCACGGCGAAGTCGTCCAGCCCGGGGAGGGGCAGGTCGCGGCGCAGCGCACCGCCGTTGGCCTCGGGGACCCGGCCCAGCCCCGGCAGCCCCGCCACCAGGTCGTCGTGTGGTCGACCGTCCTCGGTGAACAGCTCCTCCGGTCGGTACGAGTGCAGCCAGGACTCCAGCAGCCGCAGCTCGGCCGGGTCGTCGTGCACGTTCCCCAACGGCACCTGGTGCGCCCGGAACGTGCCCTCCAGCGGCACCCCACCCGTGTCGACCTCGGGCACGCCCCAGCCCTTCGGCGAGCGCAGCACGATCATCGGCGACGACCGCCGCGCCCGCAGTTCGCCGTGCGCGTGGGTCAACGCCTCCGCCAGCAGCGCGTCGGGGTCGTCGGTGCGGGTCACGTCGACGATCAGCGGGGACCACCCCGCACCGCGGAAGTACGAGGTGAGGTCGTCGTCGGACATGCACCCGTAGATGGTGGGGGAGGAGATCTTGTACCCGTTGGCGTGCAGCACCGGGAGCACAACACCGTCGTGCCGGGGGTCGAGGTACTTGAGCGCGTGCCAGGAGCCCGCGGTGGGGCCGGTCTCCGCCTCGCCGTCACCCACCAGGCACACCGCGAGCAGGTCCGGTTTGTCCAGCACCGCGCCGAAAGCGGTGGCCAGGGCGTACCCCAGTTCCCCGCCCTCGTGGATCACCCCCGGCACCTGCGGCGAGAGGTGGCTGGGGAAACCACCGGGCCAGGAGAACCGGCGGACCAGTTCGGCCAGCCCCTCGCCATCGCGGCGCAGGGCCGGGTCGTAGTGCTCGTGGGTGCCCTCCAACCACAGGTTCGCGTGGTTGGCCGGGGCACCGTGCCCGGGGCCGGTCACCAGCAGCACCCGCTCGTCACCGAGCCGGTTGAGCCCCGCGTAGAGGAAGTTGATGCCGGGGCAGGTCCCCCAGTGCCCGAGCAGCCTGGGCTTGAGGTGCTCGACCCGCAGTGGTTCGCACAGCAGCACGTTGTCCCTGAGGTAGATCATCGCGGCCGACAGGTAGTCCGCCGCCCGCCGGTAGCGCTGGGTCGTCACGGTGCTCGCCATGATCACCGGTTACCCGTTCGCCCGGGTCGTACGCACGTCCTCCACCCGACTGGTTTAACCCGAAGGGCGGCGTGGCACACGTCCCACATGGACCAGTCGACTGCTCCGGTGCTGCAAGCTCTCGCCGATTACCACGACAACGACCACCTGCCGTTCATCCCACCCGGCCACAAGCAGGGCCGGGGCGTCGACCCCAGGGTGCTCGACGTCGTGGGCGCGGACGTGTTCCGCTCGGACGTCATCCTGATGAACGGCCTCGACAACCGCTCCATGGGCAAGGGCGTGCTCAGCCAGGCCGAGAAGCTCATGGCCGAGGCGGTCGACGCCGACCACGCCTTCTTCTCCACCTGCGGCAGTTCGCTGTCGGTCAAGACGTGCATCATCACCGTCGCCCGGCCGGGGCAGAAGCTGCTGGTGTCGCGCAACGCGCACAAGTCCGTCGTGGCCGGGCTGATCATCAGCGGCGTCGAACCGGTGTGGGTGCACCCCCGGTGGGACGCCCGGTGGGAGTGGGCCTACCCGCCCGGTCCCGACGAGGTGGCCGACGGGTTCGCCCGCGCCCCGGACGCGATGGGGATGCTGCTGATCACCCCCACCGACTACGGGACCTGCGCGGCGATCAAGGCCACCGCGGACGTGTGCCACGAGCGCGGCAAGCCGTTGATCGTGGACGAGGCGTGGGGCGCGAACCTGCCGTTCCACCCCGACCTGCCGTCGTGGGCCATGGACGCGGGCGCCGACCTGTGCGTGACCAGCGTGCACAAGATGGGCGCAGGTCTGGAGCAGAGTTCGGTCTACCACCTCCAGGGCGACCTGGTGGACCCGCGGGTGCTCAGCATGCGCGCGGACCTGCTCGACACCACCAGCCCGTCGTCGCTGGTCTACGCCGCGCTGGACGGGTGGCGGCGGCAGATGGTCGAGCACGGCCACGAGCTGCTGGACCGCGCGCTGCGGCTCAACGCTGACGTGCGGCAGCGGCTGGGCGAGCTGGTGACGGTCGTCGGCCGCGAGGACGTGGTGGGACGCGGCCGGGCCGACGACCACGACCCGCTCAAGATCGTGATGGACCTGTCCGACCGCGGCGTGTCCGGCTACACCGCCGCGGACTGGCTCCGCGAGCACCACCGCGTCGACGTCGGCCTCGCCGACCACCGCCGGATGGCCGCCCAGACCACCATCGCCGACGACGAGACCACCGCCGACCGGCTGGTGGCCGCCATCGCCGACCTGGTCGCCCACCTCGACGACCTGCCCGCCGCCAAGCCGGTCGACATCCCCGACCCGGGCCAACTGGAACTCGAACAGGCCATGACCCCGCGCGACGCGTTCTTCGCCGAGGCCACCCACGTCCCCGCCCGCGAGGCCGTGGGGCGCGTCTGCGCCGAGACCATCAGCCCCTACCCGCCCGGCGTCCCGGCCGCCCTCCCCGGCGAGGTGATCACCCAGCCGGTGGTCGACTACCTCCTCAGCGGGCGCGCGGCGGGCATGTACCTGCCCGACCCGACCGACTCCGACCTCGACACGATCCGGGTGGTCGAGCGCTGAAGTTGCCCGCGAACCGATGAGTGGGTGATCGGTGTGCCCCTCGCGGGTGGTTCAAAGGAATGAATGTCGAGGCTGTCCGCGAACTGTGAGCGGGCAGGCGATTGGTGCGCCCGTCGGGGGGTAGCTCAGAGGTATGGCTGAAGCAAGCGTTCAGAGCGTGCCCAACCCACTCGGCGTCGTCACCGGTGCCTCCAGCGGCATCGGCCTCGAACTCGCCCGGCAGTTCGCCGCCCACGACATCGAAGTCGTCCTGGTCGCCGAAGACGCGGCCGTGCACACCGCCGCCGAGGGGCTGCCCCGCGCGCACGCGGTCCAACTCGACCTGACCCGGCCGGAATCCGTCGACGAACTGGTCCGGCGGGTCGCCGAGATCGGCAAGCCCACCGCGCTGGCGATCAACGCGGGCACCGCCATCGGCGGGGCGTTCGTGCACGACACCTCCATGGCCGACCAGCTCGCGGGGGTCGACCTGAACGTGCGCTCCGCGGTCCAGCTCGCCAAGGCGCTGCTGCCGGGCATGGTGGACCGCGGGCACGGGCGGGTCCTGTTCACCTCCTCGGTCGTCTCGGTGACCCCCGGCCCGTACCAGGCGGTGTACAACGCGTCCAAGGCGTTCCTGAAGACCTTCGCGGGGGCGATCCGCACCGAGCTGAAGGACACCGGTGTCACCGTGACCACGTTGTTCCCCGGGCCGACCGACACCAACTTCTTCGCCCAGGCGGACATGCTGACCACGCGGCTGGCCACGACGGTGCCCAAGGACGACCCGGCGAAGGTCGCCGCCCAGGCGTTCGAGGCCATGATGGCGGGCCGGGCGAAGGTCATCGGCGGGTCCCCGCTGAACCGCCTCGCCTACCTCAGCGCGCTGCTCGTCCCCGACCGGGTGATGTCGGGCCTGCACACCTGGATGTCCAAGCCGCGCCCCACGGCCTGACCGGGACGCGTGGGTCCACATCGGACTCGCAGATCCGCCGTTTGCACCGCGGCGGGGCGGGTACCGCTGGCCCATGCGCATAGTCGTCGTGGGTGGCAGTGGGAACGTCGGCACCGCGGTCCTGCGGGCCGCGCTGGCGGCCGGGCACGAGGCGGCCGGGGTCTCCCGCAGGGGACCGGCCCGCGGCGGCCCGTACGACGCGGTGACCTGGCACTCCCTGGACCTGACCGCGGCTTCGGCACCCGACGCGCTGACCGAGGTCGTGCGCGGTGCGGACGCGGTCGTGCACGCGGCGTGGGCCATCCAGCCCTCGCACGACCGGGAGTACCTGCGCGACGTCAACGTCGGCGGCAGCCGGACCGTGGCCGAGGCGGTCGCGGCGGCCGGGGTGCCCCGGCTGGTGTACCTGTCGTCCGTGGGCACCTACGCGCCGCGGGTGTCGCTCGAACCGGTCGACGAGAGCTGGCCCGCCACTGGCGTGCCGACCTCGATGTACAGCGAGGACAAGGCCGCGGTGGAGGCGCTGCTCGACCGGTTCGAGGCCGCCAACCCCGCGGTCGCGGTGACCCGGCTGCGCCCGGGGCTGGTGCTGCAGCGCGACGCCGCCGCCGAGATCCGCCGCTACTTCATCGGCGCCCTGGTGCCCCGGCCGCTGTGGGGGCTGGCCCGGCGCGGCAACCTCCCGGTGCTGCCCCTGCCCGCCGGGTTGGCGCTGCAATTCGTGCACGCCGACGACGTGGCCACCGCCGCTGTCACCGCCGCCGAGCGGGGGGTGCGGGGCGCGATCAACCTCGCCGCCGAGCCCGCCGTGGACGCGCTGGACCTGGCCGACATCACCGGCGGCCGGGTGGTGCAGCTACCCGCCAAGGTCGTCCGGGCCGCGGTGGACCTGGCGTGGCGGGCCCGGGTGCTGCCCACCTCCCCCGGCTGGCTCGACCTGGCCCTGTCCATCCCGCTGATGCGCGCGGACCGCGCCGCCGCGGAGCTGGACTGGCGCCCCGTGCACGGCGCGGCCGCCACCGTCACCGAATTGCTGGGCGGCCTGTCCGAGGGCCGCGGCGTCCCCGCCAGCCCCGCCCTGCACCCCTGATCTTCCGCGCATGGGGGGCCGCGGGTCGGGAACCCCTGCCGAACAGGAACTCTCGATGATGGAGGCGCGGATGTCCTCGACGACGACGAACAACGGCACGGCCTCGCGTACACCCGTGCAACTGGTGGCCGTGGTCGTGTCGGTGGTGTTCCTGCTGGTCGGTGTGCTCGGGTTCATCCCGGGCATCACCACGGACTACGATCGGCTGACCTTCGCCGGGCACCACTCGATGGCGATGCTGCTCGGTGTCTTCGCCGTCTCCGTGCTGCACAACCTCGTGCACTTGGCCTTCGGCGTCGTCGGCCTCCTGCTGGCCCGCACCCCCGCGGGCGCCCGCGGGTACCTGATCGGCGGCGGCGCGGTGTACCTGGTGCTGTGGGTCTACGGCCTGGCCATCGACCACGGCAGCGCAGCGAACTTCGTGCCGGTCAACTCCGCCGACAACTGGCTGCACCTCGGCCTGGGCGTGGGCATGGCGGTCCTGGGCTTCGCCCTGCTCCCGCGCCAGCGCGACGTCATCCGCCCGTGACCCCGCGACCGCCGGGGATCACCCGTCGGTGATCCCCGACGGATCGGTGTGGACGTCCAGCGGCGCCATCAGGCTGGCCAGTTGCAGCAGGCGCAGCACCGGCCGGTTGTCGACGACCAGCACCCGCAGGGTGCAGCCGCGCTCCTCGCACCGGGCTTTGGCCTCCACCAGACCGGCGACCCCGACCGACCCCATGAACCCGACCTCGCTCAGGTCCACGACCACCGCGCCCCCGGGCGCGGCGGAGCACTGCTCCAGCAGGGAGCGGTGGAAGCTGTCGCGGCTCGCCATGTCGATGTCGCCGCGCACCCTGAGCACGACCGCCTCCCCGGCGGTCTCCACCGCCTGCACTGACACCACCGTTTCGGCCATGCGGACCTCCAGTCCCCACTCCCAGCGGATCGAAGACAGTGGCCCCATGGTCGCCGCGTCCCCACAGGTCCGCAACCGCACCCGCTCGCAGGGTTACCGGCGAACGCACCCGGGCGCGGGCCGTCCAGACCACCGGCGCACCGCGTGGTGCGGGCGAACTGCCCGTCACCGGCCGGTGCGCCGTTCCCCCAGGTGGGCGGCGGTGCGTTCGGCCCTGTGGCGGGCGACGCCCGCGCGCCAGGCGTGATCGTCGGCGTTTCGGGGTAACCCGGAAGCGTGGTTGTCGACGTGTGGAGGGCTGCCGACATGGCTGGTCGTGACGAGGTTCCCGCCGATCTGGAGGCCCCGGCCGTCCCGGTCATCACCGACGAGATCGTGGACGGCGTGGCCCAGTGCGAGGACGCGGACGACGGCGTGACCGAGTGCGAGGCGGTGCTGCACGGCCGCACCTTCAGCTACCTGCGGGCGGGCACCGGCGGACCGACGGTGGTCCTGCTGCACGGCCTGGCGGGCGACTCGGAGACGTGGCGGCCGGTCCTGCCGCTGCTGGCCGAGCACGCCACCGTGATCGCCCCCGACCTGCTCGGCCACGGCCGGTCCGCAAAACCGCGCAGCGGGGACTACTCCGTCGGCTCCTACGCCGCGGGCCTGCGCGACCTCCTGGTCGCACTCGACCTGGACCGGGCCACCATCGTCGGCCACTCCTTCGGCGGCGGGGTGGCCATGCAGTTCGCCTACCAGTTCCCCGAGGCGACCGAGCGCCTGGTGCTCGTCGCCAGCGGCGGGCTGGGCCACGAGGTGACCCCGGCGCTGCGGGCGGCCACCATCCCCGGCAGCGTCCTGACCCTGCGGCTGCTCACCGCCCTCACCCCGAAGTGGGTGGGCAGCCTGGTGCACCGGGTGCTGCGCGCCGTCCCGCCGATCGCGGGCAACGACCTGGAGGAGGTGGCCAGGGCGCTCACCTCGCTCTCCGACCACGGCGCGCGCTCCGCCTTCGTGCACACCGCCAGGTCCGCGCTCGACATCGGCGGCCAGCGCCTGGACGCCACCGAGAAGCTGTACCTCACCGAGCACATCCCGCTGCTGCTGATCACCGGCGACGCGGACGCGTGCATCCCGGCGCAGCACACGATCGACGCGCACGAGCAGGTGGAGAACAGCAGGCTGTCGGTGTTCGAGGGCAGTGGGCACTTCCCGCACCTGGACGACCCGGAGCGCTTCGCGGGTGAGGTCACCGCTTTCCTGCGGGAGACCGTCGCGGCCACTGCCGGGCGTGAGCACCTCCGGGCGCACCTGGTTGAGGCCGGGTAGGTTTAGCCCGGCCGTTTGGTGGGGGTGCCCGGCTGGGTGGATGTGCTTGGCCGGGGCCCCTACGGCGATCATGTGCCCAGTGTGACCGAGTGGGGCTGAAGAGATGCCCCACAGCCCAGAGAGGCTCGCACATGATCGCCACCCCCGGCCAAACACATCCACCCACCCGGGCAGGGGCGTAGCCGGGCCTGCGGTTGTGAGGGTGGCCGGTTGTCGAGCGCATCCACCTACCTGGGCGTTTCGTAGCCGGGCAGGCGGTTTCAGGATGGCTGTTTGTCGAGCGCATTCACCTACCCGGGCATTCGCGTAGTCGGGCAGGCGGTTTTCGGGGTGGCCGGTCTTCGCCGTGCCTCGGTCCTAAGTGGATACGACCTCCACCGCGACGGTGTGTGCGGGGAGGGCGGAGAGGTCGAGGACTCGGGCCGGGCCGCTGCCCTTGGTCACCCGGACCGTGACCGTGGTGCGGGCTGCCACGTCCAGCAGGAGGGCCATCCCGGAGCTGCTCAGGTAGGACACCTCGGTCAGGTCGACGGTCAGCGGTTCGCCGTGGTCCGCGTGTGTCAACAGTTCCTGGCGCCAGTGGGCCGCGCCGGTCAGGTCGAGGTCGCCGCTGATCCGTACGCGGTGGTCGGGGGGTGTGGTCGTCCGCGCCGCTCGTGGTGGTGGGTTTGTGGTCGGTGCGGTTTCGGTGTTCGCGGCCAATCGGGCGTCGATCAGGGTTCCCTCCGGGCCGTGCTGGACGGTCGTCGCCGCCAGGTTGTGGATCATGGCCAGGCCGCGGCCCCGGTGGCCGGGGTCCGCCGGGGGCGGCCGCCAGCGCCCGCGGTCGCGCACCTGGGTGCGCAGGGTGCCGCCCGCCTCCCGGGTGACCGAGTAGTCCAGCGTGCCGCCGCCGTGCGGGTAGGCGTGTTCGACCGAGTTGGCCGTCGCCTCGCCCAGGATGAGGTTGAGGTCGATCACCGTGTCCTGGGGCAGGGCAGCCAGGGCGCCCCAGCGGCTGATGTCCGTGCGCACCTCGGCCAGCACCGCAGGGGTGGCGGGCAAGTCCCGCCTGCTCAGGGGGGCGGGCAGGTAGCGGGCGACGACCAGGGCCACGTCGTCGTCGTGGCCGTCGGCCAGGAGGGTGGTGGTGATGCGGTCGGTGATGGTTTCCGGGTCCAGGGCGTGCAGTGGGGCGACGAGGTCGGCCAGGCGGGCCAGGTCGTCGTCGATGAGGTGGTGGCGGCGTTCGACGAGGCCGTCGGTGTAGAGCACCAGTGACGTGCCGGGGGAGAGGTGGACCTCGTTCTCGGTGAACGCGCCGTCCGCGCCCAGCAGCGTGCCGGTGGTGCCGGTCAGGAAGCGGGCACCGGTCTCGTCCACCATCAGCGGTGGCGGGTGGCCCGCGGCCGCCCAGCGCAGGACCCCGGTCTCCCAGTCGAACAGCAGGCAGGCGCAGGTGCTGCCCACCGCGCCGGGGTTGCGGGTCGCGAACAGGTCCAACCGCTGGAGGGCGGACGCGGGGGAGTGGCCGTCGAGCAGGTAGGCGGCCAGCGCGCTGCGCAGTTGGCCCATGACCGCCGCCGCCCGCGGGCCCTTGCCGACCACGTCGCCGACCACCATCGCCACGGACGTGCGGCTGGTGGGCAGCACCTCGTACCAGTCGCCGCCGGTCTGCGCGTGCCGCGACCCCGACCGGTACCGGGCCGCGGTGGCCAGCCGCGTCAGGTCGGGCAGCTCGCGCGGCAGCAGGCTGTGCTGCAGCGCCTGGGCGATCTCGTGCTCGCGGCGCAGCTCGGCCTCCCGCTCCGCCTCGGCCGCGCGGCGGGCGGTGACGTCGCGGCCGATCGCCTGCAGGCCCGCCGGGGTGCCCGCGATGCTCAGCTCCACCGAGATCGGGGTGCCGGAGGCGTGCCGCACCTCCCACACCTCGGTCACCTGGTTCCCGGTGGCCAGCCGCGCCACCAGGTCGGCCAGCCGGTCCCGCGAGCCCGGCAGCAGCAGGTCGGGCACCGACATCGACAGCAGCTGCTCGCGGGTGTGCCCGAGCAGCGCGCAGGCCGCCGGGTTGACCTCGACGAAGCACAGGTCGTGGTCGGCCATCCAGACCGCGTCGGCCGCGTGCTCGAACAGCATCCGGTGCCGCCGCTCGCTCTCCCGCAGCTCCCGCGCGGCGTGCGCGCGCTCCAGCGACTCCCAGCACCGGGCGGCGACGTCGCCCACCAGCTCGACGTCGTCGTCGGTCCACGCCCTGGGCGAGGCCTGGTGCACGGCCATGGCCGCGGTGAACCGGCCCGCCTTGAGCAGCGGGACGCAGATCACCGCCCGGATGCCGGTCAGCCGGTAGGCGTCGAGGTCCCTGACCGCCGGGTCGGTCCCGCTGTCGGTCACCACCCACGGCTCACCCGCGCGCATGGCCCGCAGGCAGCCCTCGCCGAAGTCGGCCATCGCGTAGCGGCCTGGCAGGTGCGGCAGGCCGGTGGCGTGGTCACCGCTCATCAGGAAGTGGTCCTCGTCGGCCTCCGCCCTGGCGTAGGCGCACCGGTCCGCGCCCAGGTGCTCACCGAGCCCGCGGGCCGCCTCGGCCATGATCTGCTCGGCGTCGGTCAGCGGTTGCAGCGCCAGCTCCAGCTCGGCGAGGAACCGCTCCCGGTCCTCGTCGAACCGCCGCGCCGTGACGTCCACCATCAACCCGCGCAGCGTGCGCGGTCCACCCCCCGCGCCCCGGACCACGTGGACGACGTCGTGCACCCACAGCACCCGCCCGTCGGCTGCGGTGACCCGGTAGTCGGACTCGAAGTCGTCGCGCTCGGCCACGTTCCGCGTGCGGGACTCCACCGCCGCGGCCCGGTCGTCGGGGTGGATGATCGACGCCCAGAACCCCGCATCACCCGACCAGCGGGCGACCGGGTACCCCAACAGGGTCTCGGCGTGCTCGGACACGAACGTGAACGCCGACGTCCGCGCGTCCGCCTCCCACACCACCAGCGGCAGCCCGCCCAACAAACCGCGCAGTCGCTCCGCTTCGTCCACGCCACGATGGTGCCCCGATCCCCCGTCCGATGCCCGCCGAATCGCCGAAGGAACCCCACGACAACTCGCCGTGACGTCGGCGCAGGCCACCCCGGAACCGCGACCCGGGGCTCACCACGACGGGCCGGGGCCGAGGACCACCCCTCGGGCCTAGTAGTTGCCCAGGCCGCCGCAGACGTTGAGCGCCTGGGCGGTCACCGCCCCGGCCCGCTCGCCGACCAGGTACTCGACCATGGCCGCCACCTCGTCCGACTCCACGTACCGGTGGATCGGCACGCGGGCGGTGATGCGGTCGAACGCCTCGTTGGTGTCGACCCCCCAGATCCCGGCGTAGTGCTCGCGCACCCGCGCGGCCATGGGGGTCTCGACGAACCCGGGGCACACGGCGTTCACGGTGATGCCGGTGGCGGCCAGCTCCAGCCCGAGCGCCTTGCTGAACCCGACCACCCCGTGCTTCGACGCCGAGTAGGGCGCGGCGTGCACCACGCCCTGCTTGCCCCCGGTCGAGGCGATGTTGACCACGCGGCCCCACTTGCGGTCCAGCATGGCGCCGGTGGTGAGCACCGCCTTTGTCATCAGGAACACGCTGTTGAGGTTGGTGTTGATGACGTCGAACCACAGCTCGTCGGGGATCTCGGCGGTGGCGCCGCCGCCGCTGCGCCCGGCGTTGTTGACCAGGACGTCGATCGGCCCGTACCGGTCGACGGCGGCGCGGACGAACCGCCCCACCTGCTCGGCGGAGGTCACGTCGCACGCGCTCCCCTCGACGTCGAGCCCCTGGTCCCGCAGGGTCTGCACCGTGGTGGCCAGCCGGTCCGCGTCCCGGGCGCAGAGGTAGACCCGCCTGCCCTGCTGGGCCAGCCGCTCGGCGATGACCAGACCCATCCCACTGGTGGCACCGGTGACGATCGCGACCTGCTGGTCGGTTCGGCTCATGGCTCTTCCCTTCGCGGTGGTGAACGCGGGTGACGGCACGACGGTGACCGGCGCCGCTCGGAGCCCGGTCGTGCCGGTCTTGGCCCGGGGGCGGGGTTCGAGCGCGCCGCTAGTCCGGTGCGCCACGGTGGCGGCTTCCGCACAGCACCGGGAGGAACCCATGACCACGACCGACACCGCCCGCGACCTGCACGGCGAGGTGGTGCACTTCCTCGCCAGGCAGACGCACCTGTTGGACGGCCGCGACTTCGATGGCTTCGCCGCGACCTTCACCGAGGACGGCGAGTTCAGCCACACGCCGGGGCAGTTGGCCACCACCAGGGCGGGCATCGTGGCGGAACTGGTCGAGTTCCACCGGCGCTTCGACGACGACCCGGTGGTCCGCAGGCACTGGTTCAACATGATCGTGCTCGACCCGGGGGAGGACGGTTCCTGGCGCGCGACCTACTACGCCTACACGGTCAACACCAGGCCGGGCGGCGACCAGAGCATCGGGCCCAGCTGCCTGGTGACCGACGTGCTGGTGCGGGTGGGGGACGGGTTGCTGACCAGGTCCAGGCACGTCCGGCAGGACCGGCTCCACTTCGACTGAGCCGTCGAATCGGGGCGCGGGGTCTCCGTCGGCGGCGGAGACCCCGCACCGTGGCTACGCGCTGTGCTCGGCGGCGAAGGCGGCGGCGTAGGACATGGTCGTCGCGCTGTTGCGGCCGAGGGCGTCCCGCACGAACACCTTGGCGTCGGCCACGGTCTTGCCCGACCCGAGCACGCCCCCGACCGCCTCGGGGTTGATGACCACCGTGTGCCGGGAGGTCACCAGCGCGCCCTCCGGCCCCTCGGTGAAGG
This sequence comes from Actinokineospora sp. PR83, assembly GCF_021056305.1. Classification (NCBI taxonomy): domain Bacteria; kingdom Bacillati; phylum Actinomycetota; class Actinomycetes; order Pseudonocardiales; family Pseudonocardiaceae; genus Actinokineospora; species Actinokineospora sp. PR83. Next base: position 137,371 of record NZ_JAJCXD010000035.1, on the reverse strand, counting down.
TCCACAGGCCGCTGTGCCCGTGCAGCAGCTCCGGGGTGACGACCTGCTTGTACGCGATCCACTGCCCCGGACCGCACACCCGCACCGACCGGGTGGTGTGCCGGGAACCGTCCGCCGTCACCGTGTCCATCTCCAGGTCCTGGACGTCGGGGGCCGGTTCGGACAGCACCACCCTGGAAACGTGCGGCAGCCGCTCGGCCCACAGGTCCGCGCGCGCCACGAACTCGTAGGCGTCGGCCGCCGAACCGGACAGCTCCCGGGTGTCGGTGAACGAGAAGACGACGTCCTCGACCGGGTGACCGGACTGCGCGACACGGGCCAGCGCGGCGAGTTCGTCCGGGCTGTTGCGGTCCAGTGCCGCGGTGACCCAGGCGGTGGTCGCGGCGTCGTCGTCGGTCGTGGTGAAGTGGTGCAGCAGCACGACCTCGCACCGGTTCCCCGGCAGGGCGCGGAACAGCCACTCCCCGCCCATCGAGGCGATCGGCGGCGCGCTCACCTCGCGGGCGAAGGTCACCCGCAACCCGCCGGGGTCGAGCGTGCGCCGGGAGGTCCAGGTGCTGACGGCCCCGTTCACCGTGGCCCACAGCTCGAAGCGCTCCTCGCGCTCGGACCGGTCGAGGTGCCTCACGTGCACGCTCGGGCCGAACACGGCGGGCCAGGTGGTGACGTCGGCGACCAGGCCGTAGAGGACCCGCGGCGGCGCCGCGACGACCAGTCGGTGTTCGGTGTGGTGCTTGCGTTCGGTTCGCATCGGCGCTGTCGCCTCTTCCTCGGGTGCTGGGTGGACGGGTCGGCACTGCCCCCGGCAGATGCTCGGGGCTCCGGCTCGTGCTCCGCTGGTGCGCCCGTCGGCCCCGCACCGAGGCGGTGGGGCGGGCGGACCCCGCCCCACCGGCCGGTGCTCAGCGGTCGGCGGTCACCGAGAGCGAGTGGCGGAAGTGGTTCCCCGGGTCCCACTGGGCCTTGGCCCGCTGCAGCCGCGGGTAGTTCTGGCCGAAGTAGAAGGTGTGCCACGGCACGCCGGACCGGTTGAACCGCGGGTCGGTGATGTCGGGGTCGGGGGCGTTGATGTTGCAGCCCTCGTAGCGCTCGCCGGGCACGGGGTAACCGCCGGTGGACGCGAACACCTCACCGTAGAGCTCGCGCAGCCAGCCGAGGTTCGCCTCGTCCTCTGCCTCGGTGACCCAGTAGCTGGCCAGGAACGCGAGGTAGGCCGATCGCCGCTGGAACACGGCGTTGTCACCGGGGGCCATGGCGTTCATCCGCCCGCCCGCCATCGCCCCGAGCTGCAGCACCGCGGCCCCGGGGGCCGGGTTCGCGTAGTCCCGCCTGGTCATGTGCCGGTAGATGGCGCCGATCTGCTCGTCGGTGAAGGACTCGCGCAGGTACGCCTGCTTGACCCCGCCGCGCAGCGTCGCGTTGGTCATCACCGTGGGGTTGCTGGTGTCGATGGTCTCGGTGGAGGCCATCCACGGCAGCCGCCGGAACGGGAACGGGCCGGTGATCCCGGTGCCCGCCGTGACCGCTTCGAGGTAGTCCAGCAGCAGCTTCTCCGCGCCGGGGACCGTCGCGTCGACCTGGGTGAGCATCCCGATGCCCCCCGACGAGACGTGCTGGACGAACATCAGGCCGCAGAGCGCGGCACCGGGTGAGTCCGGGGCGCTGTTGTCGACGTACCACCGGCACTGGTTGCCGACCAGGGTGGTGAAGGTGGCCTGGTCGAGCTGCTCCCACGCGATGTACGCGGTGTTGATCAGCACCTCGGCGGGCGGCTGCGGGAGCTGCCGCGCCGGGTCGTTCCCGGTGGCCCCCGGGGTGCGGAACCAGAACTTCGTGATCACCCCGAAGCTGCCGCCGCCCCCGCCCGAGCAGGCCCACCACAGGTCCTTGAGCCTGCCGGTGTCCTGCCGCGAGGCGACGACGGTCCGCACGTCGCCGTGCCGGTCGACCACCACGACCTCGACGGCCTCGATCAGGTCGGCGACGTTGCCGAACTGGCGCGACAGCAGGCCGTGGCCGCCGCCGGTCGCGTGGCCGCCGATGCCGACCGTCGGGCACACCCCGCCGGGGAGCGTCACGCCCCAGCCGCGGAACAGCGTCTCGTAGATGTGGCCGAGCTGCGCGCCGCTCTCGATCGCGAACGCCCGGCGGCGCGGGTCGTAGCGGATCCCGTCCATCAGCGAGAGGTCGATGATGATCTCGGCCTCGGCGTGGTAGGTCAGGTCGGCGTAGCAGTGCCCGCCGCTGCGCAGCGAGATCCGCTTCCCGGTCCGCACCGCTTCCCGGACCGCTTCCTCGACCTGTTCGGCGCTGCCGACGAGTCGGACGCTTTCCGGCTTCGACCCCCACCGCCGGTTGAAGCCGACCACCAGTTCGGGATAACGCTGATCCCGGGGCGTCACCGTCACCGGTCCGAATGTGGACGAGCCCGCCGGAGCGGTCTTCGTGTCGTTCTCCATGTCCCCTGCATCTCCCTTGGTTGTGCTTTCCCCGCCGCGATACTCACACACGCGGATGGGGAGTTCTGGTGCTTTTCGGAAATCGTCGAGCCGGGACCCACCCGTCTCCCAGCGATCCGCGACCGAATCGGCGAAGACTCCGGATCCCGTCGGTACCGATCACACGCACGCGGCGGCGGGCCGGACGCGCGGAATGTGCCGAAGGCGCGGTGGCCACGAGCAGGGAGAAAGCGCATGACACGTTTCATCGACCTCAGCGTGACCACGATGGACACCCCCAGCGAGGCGACACCGGTCAAGGTCGACCTGCTGGACCACCGCGCGGCCGCGGCCGTCCTCGGGCTCCGGCCGGAGGACTTCCCGGGCGGGATGGCCATCTCCAACGAGACCGTCACCCTCACCACGCACACCGGCACCCACATGGACGCCCCGCTGCACTACGGACCGGAGAGCGGCGGGCGGCCCGCCAGGAGCATCGACCAGGTGCCGCTCGACTGGTGCCACGGCCCCGGGGTGCGCCTGGACCTGCGGCACGTGCCCGCCGGGGCGGGGATCACCGAGGCGCACCTGACCGCCGCGCTGGCCGCGGCCGGGCACGACCTCGCCGCGGGCGACCTGGTGCTGCTGTGGACCGGCGCGGACGCGCTCTGGGGGTCGGCCGACTACCTCACCGACTACCCCGGCCTCACCGGGGCGGGCACGGCGTTCCTGGTGGAGCGCGGGGTGCGGGTCATCGGCATCGACGCCTGGGGCCTGGACCGGCCGATGCGGTCCATGGTCGACGACTACCGCCGCACCGGGGACCGCGCCCACCTGTGGCCCGCGCACCTCTACGGCCGCACCAGGGAGTACCTGCAACTGGAGAAACTCGCCAACCTGGCGGACCTCCCCGCGCCGACGGGGTTCGCGGTCTCCTGCTTCCCGGTCTCCCTCGCGGGCGCGGGCGCGGGGTGGACCCGGGTGGTGGCGATGGTCTGACGCCCGGCGGCGCGTGCCTCGGGCGGGCGCGCGCCGCCGGGCGTCGGACCACCGCTCAGAGCGCCACCCGCGGTGGGGCGTGGCGGCCCGCGGTCGCCAGCAACTCGTGCTGCAGCAGTTGCAGCTCCGGGGCGGGCTCCACGCCCAGTTCCCGGTCGAGGATGCGCCAGAGGTTCCGGTAGGCCGCCAGCGCCTCCGCCCGCCTGCCGCACCGGTGCAGGGACCGGATGAGCTGGGCGTGCAGGCTCTCGTTGAGCGGGTTCTCGGCCACGAGCAGCCGGAGCCGGGGCACGACCTCGCGGTCCCGGCCGAGGCGCCTGCTCGCGGCCACCCACAGCTCGGTGGCGGAGAACTTGAACTCGGTGATGTAGGTGATGTGGGCGTCGAGCACCCGGCCGAGCGCCATGCCCGCGAGCACCGGCCCCTGCCAGAGGTCTACCGCCTGCTCGATGGACTCGATCGCCGCCTCCGGCTGCCCGGCGTGCAGCCGCTGCCGCGCCAGGCAGACCAGCCGCTCGAACACCTTGACGTCGATCGCCTCGTCGGCGACGTCCATCGCGTACCCGGACGGCCTGGTGAGCAGCAGACCGCGCCCCTCCGGGATCTCGGCGAACATCTTGCGGGCGTGGTAGACGTAGGTCTGCAGCGTGGTGAGCGCGCTGCGCGGGACGTTCTCCCCCCAGAGCTCCTCGATCAGCGTGTCCACGCCGACGGTCTCACCGTTCTGCACCAGCAGCACGGCGAGGATCTGGCTGATCTTCGACTTGGGCAGGAAGGACAGGTTCCCCTCTGCCGTTTCGATGGTGAATTGACCTAGCAGGTTGAATTTCAACGTGATCCCCCCGTTGGAACGCCTGCCCGGCGCGGGACCCTTCCCCGAATAGCCGCGCCACGCAGAAAATGCGTCACTGATGGACGTCGCCATTGCTTTCGGACACAATTCCCACTGTTGGGCGTGGATGCTCCCCCGTTGAGCTGTGCTCACATTTCCAGGCGCCATCGGCCGGAAAATGCAAAAATGTCACGCGGCAACAGTTCGAGACTTCCCCATCGAGGGTAGGAGGAGCACTTCGTCCGTGCAATGTAATGTTTTGTGACATAGGTCACATCAATTCACCCATTGTGGAGGTATTTCCGCCAGGGTTCACCCCGGTGGGAAAATCCGCTCTTCTTTCGGGCAGGTCCAACCGCTCGAACGGCCAGTTCTGGCCACCGGGCGGAACTGCCAGGCTGGGTGGGGGGAACACCCGAGCCGCCGGTCGGACCGACGGCCCCAGCAGATCAGCAGCACGAAGGGAAACCACATGACCGCCAAGACGGTCTCGGTCGTCGTCGCCTTCCACAGCGGCTTCGGGCACACGACCAGGATGGCCGAGGCGACCTGCGACGGCGCGGCCTCCGTCGACGGTGTCGTCGCGGAGCTGCTCGCGCTCGACGAGCTGACCGACGACGCGTGGGCGCGGCTGGACGCGGCGGACGCCATCGTCTTCGGCTCACCCACCTACATGGGTTCGGCGAGCCCGGAGTTCCACGCCTTCGCGCACGCCTCCAGCAAGCGCTGGTTCGCGCAGGTGTGGAAGGACAAGGTCGCCGCGGGCTTCACCACGTCCGGGTCGATGAGCGGCGACAAGCTGAACACGCTCCAGTACTTCGCCATCCTGGCCGCCCAGCACGGGATGCACTGGGTGAACCTCGACCTGCTGCCCGGCAAGACCGAGTCCGAGCTGAACCGGCTCGGGGGCTGGTTGGGCGCCATGGGGCGGTGCCCGACGGACCAGGGGCCGGAGGCCATGAACGAGGCGGACCTGCTCACCGCGGCCCACCTCGGCAGGCGGGTCGCCGACCACGCGCTGCTGCTGAGCCGGGCCCGGCTCTCGATCTGACCGGGTGACCCGGGCGCACCCGACGCGGTCGGGCACGGGGGGTGTGCCCGGGACGGGTGACCCGGGCACACCCGCGGGGTCCCGGTGGTGGGTGGATCAGGCCGGTGGTGGGTGGGTCAGGGGAGTGGGGGGTGCAGCGCACGGCGCAGGGCGTCGACCTGGTCGGCGATCATCCGCCGCGAGGACGCGGCGTGGGCGAGGCCGATCGAACCGTGGAACGTGCCGGGGTAGTGCACCAGTTCGGTCCGCACGCCACTGGCGGTCAACCGGTGGCCGTAGTGGGTGCCCTCGTCGCGCAGCGGGTCGTACTCGCACACCCCGACGAAGGCGGGCGGGAGCCCGGACAGGTCCGCCACGCGGGCGGGTGCGGCGTAGTCGGAGGCCGCCGCGCCGCCGAGGTAGTGCCCCCAGCTCAGCTCCAGGCACCGGCGGTCCAGCATCGGTGTGTCCACGAAGGAACGCGCCGACGGGGTGACCAGCCGGTCGTCCAACTGGGGGAACAGCAGGTACTGGAAGCACACCCGGGGGCCGGTCCGGTCCCGGGCGAGCAGGGCGAGCCCCGCCGCCAGCGCCCCGCCCGCGCTGAAACCGGCCACCGCGATCCGGTCGGCGTCGACCCCCAGCGCGGCGGCCTCCGCCGCCGTCCACTCCAGCGCCGCGTAGCAGTCCTCCAGCCCGGCCGGGTACGGGTGTTCCGGCGCCAGGCGGTAGTCGGGCGAGACCACGACCGCGCCGACGAGGTCGGCGATCCGGGTGGCCGCGGTGTCGGCCGTGTCCAGGTCGCCGGTCACGAACCCGCCCCAGTGCGGGAAGACCAGCGCGGGCAGCGGGCCGGGCCGGTCCGCCGGGCGGTAGAGCCGCACCACCACCCCGGGGCCGCCCGCCCGCCCCGGGATGGTCCGGTCCCGCACCAGCACCCCCGACACCGGTTCGTGGCCCGGCTGGCGGGACATGACCGCGCGGAGGGCGGCCCGCGCCGAGACGGGGTCGGCGTAGTCGAGTGGTCGCAGCCGCGGTGCGGCGTCCGCCAGGTCCGGGTCGAACTCGTAGCTCATCGCCACTCCCCGGTCGCCCGTCGCCAGGTCAGCAGCCGCCTGCGCGGCGGCCCCGCGCCCGGCGGTGTCCGGCCGGACAGGGTGAGCAGGTCGCCGTCGAGCGCGAGGTCGCGCACCTGGCGGGTGCCCACCAGGTAGTCGTGCGACGCCACCTCGACCTGGTGGACGACCTGCCTGCCCACCAGCCACCAGGTGCCCGCGTACCCCATGAAGCGCGTCCCCGGCCTGTCCTCGGCCGGTGGGTCGGGGTCGGTCCGCATCATGCTCACCGACACCCGGCCGCAGCCGGTGTAGATCAGCAGACCCGCGGGAGCGGGACCGAGCGGGCCCTCGCCGACCGCGCCGTCGGTCACGTCGACGTAGGCGTCGAGCCGCCAGGCCCCGGCCAGCGCGGCGGCGGGTACCGAGTCGGTCGTCATCGCCGTCACCGCGGGGACGGCCGGTGCGCGACCACGAGCCGGTCCATCCGCAGGGAGGCCCCCTGCCCGAACAGGCGGCTCGTCTCCAGGCTGCGGTCGTCGGCGAAGGTCAGCGGGTTCGGCGGGCCGGTCACCGGGTCGTAGTAGTAGTCGGTGGCGGTGCTCAGCCGCACCAGGCCGGTGCCGGGGCGGCCGGGTGCGGCCCCGTCGAGGAAGTTGAACAGCCCCATCCCGACCGCGAGCTGCTCCGGTCGGACCGCCTGCTCGACGCCGCCGTGGTCCTGCACCAGGTGGCGGCGCTGCGCGGGGGGCAGGTGGTGGCCGATCCGGTCGAGCCGGAAGACCTCCCTGCCCTCCAGGAACCAGCGGACCAGGCCGCACGAGCGGTCGTAGGAGATCTTGAGGCGGTGCGTCCGGCCCGGCGAACGGCGCGCGACCGGGATCGCGTAGAGGAAGGACGCGTAGTTGCCCAGCGCGGTCCGGCTGTTGGGCAGCCGCTCGTAGTAGACGTAGACGGTCTTGTTGGTGAGGGCGAACTCGAAGGCGACGTCCGTGGCCAGGTCTTGCAGGAGCAGGGCCGCCGAAGCCAGCCGGGGGTCGTCCTCGGCGTCGGGCACCCGGGCGCCGAAGGGGTGCCCGGCGACGCCGTGGGTCCGGCCCGAGAAACCGGTCTCGCAGGACAGCTCGTACCCGGGTGCGGTGTCGAAGCCGAGCGTCCCGCCCGAGGACGTCCTGTTGGTGTAGACCATCCACTTCACGTGGTCGAGCGTCCCCGGGAAACCACCGGGGTCGTCCTGGGCCACCGTGGCGGTGAAGGCGGGCTCACCGGTCGTCGGGTTGGTCCCCCGGGAGGAGACGCGCAGTCCGCGTGCGGACGTGGTGATGGTGCCGTCCCGGCCGGTGGTGGGGCCGAACGGCAGGTGCGCCCACTTCGCCCCCGGGCCCTCGGTGCGCAGGCCGTCCGAGAAGTCGTCCCAGACGATCCGGAACGGCGTGGCCGGGGTGCCCGCCCGCGCGGTGGTGGCCAGTGCGGGCACCAGGCCCAGGCCGAGCGCGGCGGGGATGCCCAGCATGGCGGTACGCCGGTTCATCGTCATGGCAGATCCGTCTCCGATCCTGTTGGTGGGGGACTCCGGTGCCGGGGGCGCCGCTACACCCGGATCACCTGGTGCGCGTAGGCGGTCGACGCGGATTCGACCTGCAGGCCCTGGTGGCCCGCCAGCGAGTTGACGTCGCGCCAGAACCGCTGGACCGGGTTGGCCGAGTTCTGCCCGGTGGTGCCCACGGCGCGGAACAGCCGGTTCACCACCGCCACCAGCGACTCGGTGGCCACCGCGCAGTCGCGCCAGGTGCGCATGGTGTCCGGGACGGTGATCGCGGGCCCGCGGTCCGCGGTGACCGCGGCCCGTTCCAGCAGCAGCTCGGCGGCGTCGATCTCGGCCGCGCTGCGGGTCAGGACCACGTCGTGGACGGCCCGGTTGAACGTCGGCATCCCCGGCAGGGCGGGCGCCGGTGCCGCCGCCGCGGCCCGGATCCTCGGGGTCACGTGGTCCACCCAGGACTTCAGCGCGCCCTTGGCGGCACCGAGCGCGGGGACCGCGAACATCATCGTGGTGGACTGCATCGGCACCGCGTGGCACGGGGCGTCGGAGTCGGTCGCGCGACCGGCGAACAGGTCGTCGCGGCTGACGGTGCGCGCCGCCGGGACGAAGACGTCCTCGACGGACACCGTGTTGCTGCCGGTGGCGGCCATGCCGACGTTCGTCCAGGTGTCCGCGGTGCGCCAGGCCGAGCGCGGCACGGCGAAGACCCTGGCGTGGCCGTCGTCCACCGTCGAGGCCAGCAGCGCCCACTCCGCGTGGTCGATGGCGCTGACGAACGGCCACTTGCCGGTCACCCGGTAGCCGCCGGGCGCGATCTCGGCGCGACCGGCCGGGGTCAGCGACGCGACGAGCAGCGCGTCGGGGCCGTCCGCCCAGACCTCGCGGTAGCCCTCGGCGGGCAGGTGCGCCGCCATCCGCGACACGTGCGCGGCCAGCGACGCGCACCACGCGGTGGCGGTGCAGCCCTCGCCGACCGCGCTCACCGCCCGGTTCAACTCCAGGAAGGTGCCCGGGTCCCCGCCGCACTCCGCGGGCACGAAGTGCCGGGGGAACCCGGCCGCGACCAACGACTTGACCACCTCGGGGTCGAGCCTGCGCTGGGCCTCCGCGCCGGGGGCGCACCGCGCCGCCACGACCGCCACCTCCCCGGCCGCGGTGAGCAGGGGGGTCGGCGTCGATTCCAGGTCCATCCGGTTCGCTCCTCGGCTGGCGGGTTCGGCTCGGGGGAGCCGCGGCACGGCCGGTTCCGTCCCGGCCCGCCCCCGGAGGCTCACCGCCGCCGCTCGGGTCCCGCTGGGCTTTCGCTGGGGCGCACCGGATCGACCACACCGGACCAACCGCGGCCCGAGCGTCCCACTAGCACCCGTGGCGACGCTGGCGACCGCCTTGGAAAGGGGTCACGCCAATGATCGGACCAACAGCTCAATCACCGCCGGGCGGTGTCCGGTGAACCGCCGGGTGGTGATCACCGGGATCGGGGTGCGCACACCGGGTGCCAACGGGACGAAGGAATTCCTCGACCTGTTGACCGCGGGCCGCACCGCCACGCGCCGGATCTCCTTCTTCGAGCCGTCGGCCTACCGGTCCCGGGTCGCGGGGGAGGTGGACTTCGCCCCGGAGCACGAGGGGCTGTCCCCGCTGGAGGTCCGCCGGATGGACCGGGCCGCGCAACTCGCGGTCGTGTGCGCCAGGGAGGCGGTGACCGACAGCGGCCTGCAGTTCGAGGACTCCGACCCCACCAGGGTGGGGGTCAGCCTCGGCAGCGCGGTCGCCTCGGCGACCAGCCTCGAACAGGAGTACCTGGTGCTGTCCGACAGCGGCCGGAACTGGCTGGTCGACCACACCAACCTGTCCCCGCACATGTTCGACTACCTGGTCCCGAGCGCCATGCCCGCCGAGGTGGCCTGGACCGTCGGTGCGGAGGGCCCGGTGACCATGGTGTCCAACGGGTGCACCTCGGGCATCGACTCGGTGGGCCACGGTTGCCAGCTCATCCGCGAGGGCAGCGCCGACGTGGTGCTGGCCGGGGCCTCGGACACGCCGATCACCCCGATCGTGGTCGCCTGCTTCGACGCGATCAAGGCGACCACGCCGAACAACGACGACCCCGAGCACGCCTCGCGGCCGTTCGACCGGACCCGCACCGGGTTCGTCCTCGCCGAGGGCGCCGCCGTGTTCGTGCTGGAGGAGTACGAGCGCGCCAAGCGGCGCGGCGCGCGCGTCTACGCCGAGATCTCCGGCTACGCGACGCGGTGCAACGCCTACCACATGACCGGGTTGAAGACCGACGGCCGCGAACTCGCCGAGGCGGTGACGGTGGCGCTCGACGAGGCCAGGATCGACCCGACGGCGATCGACTACATCAACGCGCACGGGTCCGGCACCAAGCAGAACGACCGCCACGAGACCGCGGCGTACAAGCGCAGCCTGGGCGAGCACGCCCGGCGCACGCCGATCAGCTCGATCAAGTCCATGGTCGGGCACTCGCTCGGTGCGATCGGCTCGATCGAGATCGCCGCCTGCGCCCTGGCCATGGTGAACGACGTGGTGCCGCCGACGGCGAACCTGCGCGTGCCGGACCCGGAGTGCGACCTCGACTACGTCCCGCTGACCGCCCGGCAGAAGAGGCTGGACAGCGTGCTCACCGTCGGCAGCGGCTTCGGCGGCTTCCAGAGCGCGATGGTCCTGCGCCGGACCGGGGGGCCCAGGTGAGCGAGGGGGTCTACGTCACCGGGATCGGCCTGCTGGCCCCGAACGGTGCCGGGCTGGAGCAGCACTGGGCGGCGACGCTGGCGGGCCGCACCGGGATCGCCACCCTGTCGCGGTTCGACGTCTCGCGGTACCCGGTCCGGCTGGCCGGTCAGGTCGACGACTTCGACGCGGCGCAGCACCTGCCGAGCAGGCTGCTGCCGCAGACCGACATCTCCACCCAGCTCGCGCTGGTGGCCGCGGACTGGGCGCTGGCGGACGCGGAGATCGACGAGGGGTTCTTCGCCGACTACGACACGGGCGTGGTCACCTCCAACGCCTCCGGTGGTTTCGAGTTCACCCACCGGGAGTTCCGGAAGCTGTGGACCAGGGGCGCCGCCGCGGTGAGCGTCTACGAGTCCTTCGCCTGGTTCTACGCGGTGAACACGGGGCAGATCTCCATCCGCAACCGGTTCCGCGGACCTAGTTCCGCGCTGGTCGCCGAGCAGGCGGGCGGGCTCGACGCCATCGGCCACGCCCGACGGACCATCCGGCGGGGCACCCCGATGGTGGTCACCGGGGGTGTCGACTCGGCTCTGGACCCGTGGGGCTGGGTGGCGCAGATCGCCAGTGGGCGGCTCAGCACCGCGACCGACGCGCACCGCGCCTACCGCCCCTTCGACGTCGACGCCTGCGGGTACGTCCCCGGGGAGGGCGGGGCGATCCTGGTCCTGGAGACCGCGTCCGCCGCGGAGGCCAGGGGAGCGCGGCAGGTCTACGGCGAGATCGCGGGCTACGCCACGACGTTCGACCCGCCGCCCGGTTCACCGCGACCGCCGGGTCTGCGCCGGGCGGCGGAGTCGGCGCTCGCCGACGCGGGCCTGACCCCGGACCAGGTCGACGTGGTGTTCGCCGACGCCTCCGGGGTGCCCGAGCTGGACCGGGCCGAGGCCGCCGCCATCAGCGCGGTGTTCGGGCCGTTCGCGGTGCCCGTCACCGCGCCGAAGGCGCTGACCGGCCGGATGTACTCCGGTGGCGGCCCGGTCGACGTCGCCGACGCCCTGCTGTCCATCCGGGACGGCGTGATCCCACCGACGCCCGGCACCGCCGAGGTGCCGGAGGACTACCGGATCGACCTGGTGCGCGGGGTTCCCCGCCACCGCGAGGTGACCACCGCCCTGGTGCTGGCCAGGGGCAGGTGGGGGTTCAACTCCGCCGTCGTCGTCCGCGCGGTGACCGGGCCGCGCGCCGCGGCACCGCGGAGACCGCAACAACAACGGGAGCGAACATGAGCAGGATGACCATCGACGACCTCCGCCGCGTGCTGGCCGAGTGCGCGGGCGAGGCCGACGGCGAGGCGCTGACCGCCGACCGCCAGGACCGGGACTTCGAGGAGTTCGGCTACGACTCCCTCGCGCTGATGGAGACCGCGGCCAGGATCGAGGCGGAGTACGGGGTGCGGGTCCCCGAGGAGCGCATGGCCGAACTGCGCACCCCGCGCGAGGTGCTCGACCTGGTCAACGACGCCCTCGTGCGGACGAGCTGACCGGGCGGGCAGGCCATGGCCGACGACTTCAAGGACGTGCTCGCCCGGCTCCCCGCCGGGGTCGCCATCGTCACGACCCGCGACGAGCACGGCACCCCGCACGGCATGACCGTCAGCTCCTTCTGCTCGGTCTCGCTCACCCCGCCGCTGGTCCTGGTGTGCCTGGCCAGGTCGTCGAGGTGCTTCCCCGTCTTCGCCCGCGCGGAGCGGTTCGCGGTCAGCATCCTGCGCGCGGAGCAGACCGACCTCGCCCGCCGGTTCGCCACCAGGCTGGCCGACAAGTTCGCGGCGGGCGGTTTCGCGCCCGCCGACGACCGGGCGCCGATCGTCGAGGACGCGCTGGGCGCCGTCGAGTGCCGGATCCACCAGCGGCACGACGCGGGGGACCACGTGATCGTCGTCGGGGAGGTCGTCGACCAGGTGCTGGCCGCCGCGGGCCCGCCCGCGATCTACTTCGACCGCCGGTTCGCCACGCTCGACCCGGCTCCGGTCGCGGTGGGAGGTGAAGCCCGTGGCACGGGCTAGTTTCCCCGACCTCGACGAGGACGCCCTGCGCGAACACCTGGCGGACGCGGAGATCCCGGCGCTGGTGATGACCGTCGCCCACCTGACCGGGGACGTGTCGCTGCTGGGCGAACTCCCGCGGAGTCCGGGTTGGCTGTTCGCGCCGCAGGGTGGTCTGACACCGGAGCAACAGGAATCGCTGCGGGAGAGGGCGTTCCTGGCGCTGCGCGGGCTCCGCGGGCGGGAGGTGCGGCCCCCTGGCGACGACCTGTTGCGCGCGATCACCACGTGGGCCATGGGGTCCGACACCGCGGAACTGCTGCCGCTGCTCGCCGAGGGGTTCGCGCTCCCCGGTGAGGACCCGCGGGCACCCCGCTGGAACTTCACCGAGCTCTCGCCGCCGGAGGGCTTCCGCGTCGTCGTCATCGGTGCCGGTTTCAGCGGGCTGCTCGCGGCCCGCCGCCTCGCCGAGGCCGGGGTGCCCTTCGTGGTCTACGAGAAGAACACCGACCTCGGCGGGACGTGGTTCGAGAACACCTACCCCGGCTGCCGCACCGACGTGGCCAGCCACCTCTACGACTACTCGTTCGCCCCGAGGGCCGACTGGCCCGACCACTTCAGCACCCGCGACGACGTGCTGGACTACCTCCGGGCCTTCGCGGAGGAGTCCGGCGTCGTCGAGCACATCCGGTTCGGCGTCGAGGTGGGCACGATGCGCTGGGACGACCGGGACTCGCTGTGGCACCTGGGCACGAGCGGGCCCGACGGGGAGCGGGCGGTCACCTGCAACGCCGTCATCAGCGCGGTGGGGCAGCTCAACCGGCCGAGCACCCCGGACATCCCCGGCCGCGACGCGTTCGCCGGGGCCGCGTTCCACTCGGCGGCCTGGGACCACTCGGTCGACCTGGCGGGCAGGCGCGTCGCCGTGGTCGGGACCGGGGCGAGCGCGTACCAGTTCATCCCGGAGATCGCCGGGGTGGCGGCCGAGGTGGTCGTCTTCCAGCGCACCCCGCCGTGGTTGCGCCCGACCCCGCACTACCACGACCCGGTGCCCGCGGGCGCGCACTGGCTGCACCGCCACCTGCCCCACTACAGCCGGTGGCACCGGTTCTGGCTCTTCGCCCCCGGGCTGCGGGGGATCCTGGAGGGGTGGGTCGTCGACCCGGACCACCCGCCGACGGAGCGCGCGGTCTCGGCGCTGAACGAGGACCTGCGGGCGAGCCTGGCCGCGGCCATGGAGGCGCAGCTCGCCGACGCGCCGGAACTGCGGGGTGCCGTGATCCCGCGGTACCCGGTCGGCGCGAAGCGCGTCCTCCGGGACAACGGCCGCTGGATCGCCACGCTGAAGCGGGACGACGTGCGGCTGGTGACCGAGCCCATCGAGCGGATCACCCCCACCGGGGTGGTCGCGGGCGGCGCGGCCGTCGACGTCGACGTGCTGATCTTCGCCACCGGGTTCCGGGCGTCGCACTTCCTGGCCCCGATGGTGGTGACCGGCCGGGCGGGCGCCGACCTGCACGCGACCTGGAACGGTGAACCGCGCGCCTACCTCGGCATCGCGGTGCCGGACTTCCCCAACCTGTTCTGCCTCTACGGGCCCAACACCAACCTGGTCGGGCAGGGCGGCAGCATCGTCTACTTCTCCGAGTGCGCCACGTCGTACGTCCTCGACGCGATCCGGTTGCTGCTCGACAGCGGCAAGAGCGCGCTGCAGGTGCGCCGCGACGTCCACGACCGCTACAACGAGTGGATCGACTCGGGCAACCGGAACCGCGCGTGGGGCTGGTCGAAGGTCGGCGGTTGGTACAACCAGGGCGGGCGTTCCGCGGTGAACTGGCCCTATTCCGCGCAGGAGTACTGGCAGCGCACCCGCGTGGTGGATCCGGAGGACTACGAGATGCTGTGACCGGGGGAGTTCACCGTTCCCGCTCCGGGCGGACGAGGAAGTCGACGCGTCGCGATCGGGTGTTCTTCCCACCACGCAAGGGTTTTGGGCGGGGAGACCCGGTTTTCCTGCGCCCGGACCGGACCACTTCCAGTAGTGTGGATCGTGCTCTGCCCGCCTGAACGAGGAGTTGCCACATGCCGTCCGATGCGTTGGCGGAGAACAAGAAGCTCGTCGCGGACTACGTCGAGTCGTTCTACAACCGGAAGGATTTCGACAACGCCAAGCTGCTGCTCGCCGAGGACTTCGCCAACCACCACCACGGGGTCGGCACCGGTCGGGAGCGGACGGTGGAGACGTTCCGGGAGATGGTGGCGGACCGGTTCCCCGAGTTCTCGCTGACGATCCTGCGCACGGTCGCGGAGGGCGACCTGGTGTGGACGCACGGGGTCGTCCGCATCGCGCCCGGTGTACCGCCCTCGATCGTGGTGGACATCTGGCGGGTCCGGGACGGCCTGCTGGCGGAGCACTGGGACGTGGGGCAGTCGGTTCCCGACGGCGCCACCCTCGACGAACTGGTGTAGAAACCGGGCGGCGCGGGGTCGGCGGGGCCCGCTGACCCGGCCGACCCCGCTCGGCCGCCGGTCCGCCGTCGCGTCGGACGAGGCCGAGCCGGGGTGCCGGGGCGGGGGCGTGCTCAGGACGTGGAGCGGCTCGGCGCGGACCACGCGGCCTGCACCGGCAGGTTCGGCTGGCCCACCAGCCAGGGTTCGACGGGGAAGCCCGCGGCCCTGGCGACCGCGGCGGCCTCGCCGCGGGAGTCGACGCCGAGCTTCTTGAGGATCTTCGCCACGTGGAACTTCACCGTGTGCTCGCTGATGTGCAGGTGCTCGGCGATCACCCGGTTGCGGTGGCCGTTGACCAGGTGCTCCAGCACGTCCAGCTCCCGCGGGTTGAGCACGGTGAGGGGCTGCTCGCCCCGCGACAGGCCGGGGGCGGCCAGCGGGAGCCGCATGGTCACGATCGTGCCCCACTCCGGGACCGAGTCGAGGTGCAGGCTGCCGTTGTGCGCCACCACCCGGTCGGTGAGGCGGTGCACCGCCAGCGCCTCCGCGGCCAGCGCGCCGGGGCCGTCGTCGCGCACCGTGCAGAGCAGCCCGGTGTCGTCGACCTCCCAGCCGACCCGGATCCGGCTGACGCCCCCCTGCTCCAGCATGGTCAGCACGGTGCCGCGGATGACCGCGCGGGCGGTGCGGGCGATGTCGGCGGGGATCAACCGGTTCCGGCCGTCCACCGGTGAGAAGTCCAGCGCCACGTCCCCGTAGCGCGACAGCAGGCCCAGCATGTCCGAGAGCCTGCCGTAGGCGTCGCCGATCGTCTCCTCGTGCGGCGCCGGGTCGTCGTCGTCGGTCGCCCGCAGTTCGACCATCGCCGAGGCCAGGAGGTCGATGGCCGTCCGGCGCGCGGTCCGGTCGTCGAGGGCGCGGCTGCGCAGCACACCCAGCAGGGCCATCAGGGTGGCGGCGTGCGCGTCGGTGAGGCCCGCGATGACCCTGGCCCGCTCGCTGTTGGCGATCCACGGCGTGGTGACCGGCACCGCCGCGGGCAGCAGGTCGAGGATGCGCCCGGCGACCAGCTCCCACAGCTCCTGCACCACCGCGAGGGCGGCGGCCGGGTGGTCGCCGTCGCCGGTGGTGAGCACGGCCAGCAGCGCTCCGGCGGACCCCGGCGGTGCCGCGGCCAGCGCGAGGACGGGCCGGGGGGAACCCGCGAGCGTGGCCTCGCCGACCCAGGGGGTGCCGACGTCGACGAGGGTGGAGAGCCGGGTCATCTCGACGGTGGTCACCTCGTTGACCAGCGCGGCGTCCCCGTGCGCCCACATCGGTGTCTTGGGGCAGTCGCCGGAGAGCATCACCAGGGCGGTGTGCGGGAGGAAGTCCGCGATGACCTCGGACAGGGTCCCCAGGACCTGCCGCAGCGGCGCCCGCATCACTTCCTTCGCCGCGACCAGGACCCGTCGCGGCTCCGCCCATCCCCCTGCTGTCATGCGCCCATGCTAGTTACTCGCGGCGCACCGCTCATCACTCTTCCGGCTAGGTTGAACCAGCCGAAAGGCTAGTGACCCGACCGCGCGGCACCCGGTGGGCTCGTGTTCCGCGGAGGGGCGACCCCTGCGCGTTCCGGGGCGGCGGTGACGGTGGCGGATCGGTGGACGTGACCGTGCCCCGGTGATCCCGCGCGCGCTCGGCTGCCGGAGCCGCGCGGCCACAATTACCCGATCGAGGAGCCCGGGAACCCGATCGGCCGTTGTCCGGCCACTCCCGGCGGCAGCATCCTGTGTGCCGTCCGCCAACCGATCGCGTACGGAGGCCCCATGCCGGTCAACGACCTGCTCAAAGCCAAGATCAACCGGGGGTTCGACCACCTGGACGTCGACGGGGACGGCCTGCTCACCGAGCAGGACCACGTCCTGATGGGGAAGCGGGCCGCGGAAGCCCGCGGGCTCGCCCCCGATTCGCCGCAGGCGCAGGGGATCGTCGACGCCTACCTGAGGGTGTGGCGCGACCTGCACCTGCCGCACATCCCCGACGGGGGAACCTCGATCTCGCGGGAGCAGTTCCTCGCCTCAACCGGTTCGCTCGCCGACGACCCGGAGGCCGCGCAGGCGAGCGTGGGCGCGTTGGCCGAGGCGTTCCTCGCCGTCGCCGACATCGACTCCGACGGCCGGGTGAGCCCCGCCGAGTTCCTCCTGTTCCAGCGCGGGCACTTCCCCGGTCTCTCCGAGGCCGAGGCCACCGAGGCGTTCGAGCACCTCGACGTCGACGGCGACGGCCACCTCACCGCCGAGGAGTTCACCCGCGCCTGCGTGGAGTTCTGGTCCAGCACCGACCCGGACGCCCCGGGCAACTGGAGCATGGGCAGGCCCCCGAGCTGATCCGCCGCGAGCGGTTCCGGCCGGGCCCGGGCCCCCGGGGTCCGCGCCCGGCCGGGCGGGTCAGACGAAGGCGCCCATGCCGGTGATCGCCCGGCCCACGATGAGCTGGTTGATCTCGCGGGTGCCCTCGTAGGAGTAGAGCGCCTCCGCGTCGGCGAAGAAGCGGGCCACGTTGTTGGTGAGCAGGATCCCGTTGCCGCCCAGCACTTCCCGGGCCAGTGCCACGGTTTCCCGCATCCGGGTGGTCACCACGGACTTCACCAGGGCGGAGTGCTCGTCCTTGTTGACGCCGTGGTCCTGCAACTGGGCCAGGCTGACCACGAGGGCCAGCGAGGAGGTGACGTTGCCGACCATGGTGGCCAGGTGGTCCTGGATGAGCTGGAACTTGGCGATCGGGCGGCCGAACTGGACCCGCTCGGTGGCGTAGGCCAGGGCCAGCTCGTAGGCGGCCATCATGCAGCCGACCGCGCCCCAGGCGACACCGCCGCGGGTCAGCCGCAGCACGTCGCTGGTGTCGCGGAAGCTCTCGGCGCGCTGCAACCGGTCCCGCTCGGCGACGCGGCAGTCGCTCAGCACGATGTCGGCGTTCTGCACGGTGCGCAGCGCCACCTTGTCCTCGATCTTGGTGGCGTGGAAGCCGGGCGTGCCCTTCGCCACGACGAACCCCTTGACGTGGTGGTCGGCCTCGTCGCGGGCCCAGACCACGACGAGGTCGGCGAAGGTGGCGTTGCCGATCCACCGCTTCTCCCCGTTGAGCACCCACTCGTCGCCCTCGCGGCGGGCCGTGGTCTCCAGACCGCCCGCCACGTCGGAACCGCCGTGCGGTTCGGTGAGCGCGAAGGCCCCGATCTTCTCCATCCGCGCCATCGCGGGCAGCCAGCGCTCGCGCTGCTCGTCGGAGCCGCACCGGTTGATGCTGCCCATCGCCAGACCGGTGTGCACGCCGTAGAAGGTGTTGATCGACGGGTCGGCCCGGCTGATCTCCAGCGCGAGGAAGCCGCTGAGCAGCCGGGTGCCGTGGTGCGCGGCCAGCCCCTCGTACCGCAGGCCCGCGATGTCCAGGGCGCGCAGGCCGTCGAGGATCTGGAACGGGAACTCCGCGCGGGACCAGTAGTCGTTGGCGATCGGCTCCACCTCGGCGCGCAGGAACTCCCGCACCCGCACGACGATGTCGCGCTCGTCCTCCGCGAGCAGGTTCTCGAAGCCGAAGAAGTCACCGGTCAGCGTCTCGAAGTGCCGGTCGCCGCTGCGGGGGAAGGTGCTCGTGCTGCTCTGCACGGCGCTCATGGTGTTCCTCTCGGTCAGGTGTCGGCCCGCGCCTGCGCGCGGGCGTTGAGGACGGCGATCTCCTGCAGGTCCCTGGCACGGGTCAGGTCCGCGTAGTCGTGCCCGGCGTAGGCGCCCTCGGTGGCCTCGACGAGCCGCGCGATGACCTCGTCGGTGAGTTCCGGGGTGCCGAGGTCGCGCCAGCGGCGGGCCATGCCGGGGCCCAGGTGCTCCAGGAAGTGCCGGAAACCGCCGGGGCCACCACCGAGGTGGTAGCTCAGGAACGGGCCGCCGGTGGCCCAGCGCGGCCCCACCGACTCGGTGACCACCGTGTCCAGTTCGGCCGGGGTGACCACGCCGCGCAGCACCAGGTCGACGGCCTCGCGGAACATGGCCGACTGCAAGCGGTTGGCGACGAACCCGGGGGTCTCCTTGCGCACGTGCACGGGGACCTTGCCCAGGTCCCGGTACACGGCCATGGCCCGCTCGACGGTGTCCGGGGAGGTCCGGCGACCCGCCACGACCTCCACCAGCGGCAGCAGGTGCGGCGGGTTGAACGGGTGGGCCACCACCACGCGCGCGGCGGCGCCGTCGTCGAGGTGTTCGGCGATGTCGCTGGGTTGCAGGCCCGAGGTGGAGGAGGCGAGCAGTGCGCCCGTCGGGGCGGCTGCGGCGAGGTCGGCGAACAGCCGCTGCTTGAACCCCAGGTCCTCCGGGCCGTTCTCCTGCACCAGGTCCGCTGTGCCCACCGCCGCGCCCAGCTCGGTGTGCACCCGCACCCGGCGTTCGAGTACTTCGACCGCCACCGGTTCCAGCAGGGTCGGGGCGAACTGGCGCAGGCCCCCGGCCACCGCTTCCCCCAGGTCGGGCCGCGGGTCCTGGATGTGCACCGACCAACCGTGCGCGGCGAACAGCACGGCCCAGGACAGCCCGATGGTGCCCGCACCGATCACCGCGACCGTGCCGGGGGAGTCGGTGCTCACAGGTCCTCCAGGTAGTCGTGAACCGGGTGCACCGGTTCCAGGGTCAGGTCGGTGCGCACGTGCGACGCGGCCACGACCTCCCGCACCGGCAGGTCGGCCAGCGGTGCCAGGACGTGCTCGAACAGGTGCAGCCGGGCCGGACCGGACCAGGCCTCGTGCACGACGATGTCGGTGATCCGGGTGCGCACCAGGTCGCACACCTGCGGCCGGGGGCCGTAGCCCTGCACGATCTTGACCATGAACGTGGGCACGGTGATCTGCGCTCCGGCCTCGGCCAGGTCCATCGGCCGGTGCTTGTAGGCCATCGTCGCGGCGGCGACCCGCAGCGACCCGACGTCCAGGGTGCCGACGAGCGCGCCCTCCTCGACCCGCAGCGCGGGCTTGCCCGGCCCCTTCGGGTAGGCGCTGCTCTCGCGGCCCGCCGCGGTGCCCGCGAAGCTGTCGAGGTACATCGCGTGCAGGTACTCGCCGCGCTCGCCGTCGAAGGACACCGGGATCGCCTGCCCGCACTCGGTGTACGGCCCGAAACCCGGGACGTCGCCCATGCGCATGACCTCGAACCGCACCAGGTCGTCCTCGACCTCCAGCGGCTCGGGCACGACCCGCCGCAGCGCCTCCGGGTCGGTGCGGTAGACGACGTTGAGGTACTCGCGGTCGGTGAACCTGCGGCGGACCCGCGCGTAGGGCGGCGCGGTGAGCGGGGTGGTGCCCGCCGCCACGATGTCCGCGGCCCTGAGCCGCCCGGTGCTCACGCGCCGGTCCCCGGCGTGCCGACCACGGACTTGGCCACCAGGTCGGCGATGGTCGCGGCGTCGTAGCCGAGTTCGGTGAGCAGTTCGGTGGTGTGCTGGCCGAGCGCCGGGGTGTGGCTGCGGATCGTCGGCGGTGTCCCGGAGAACGCCAGCGGGTTGCCGACCACGCGGTAGGTCCCCTCGGTCGGGTGCTCGGCCACCGACAGCAGGCCGCCGTCGGTGAAGTACGGGTCCTCGGCGGCGTGGTCGAGGTCGAGCACGGGGGAGAAGGGGATGCTGTTGTCGGCGCAGATCCGCGCCCACTCCGCCGTGGTCCGCTCCGGCGAGAGCTGTTCGATCAGCTCGTAGAGGTCGGAGTAGTGCTTGGCGAGCTGCCCGGAGGTGGCGAACCGCTCGTCCCCGGCGAGGTCGGGCCGGTCGATCGCGGTGAAGAAGGTGCGGATGTCGCGGGGGGTGTACGGGATGATGCACGCCCACCCGTCCGCGGTGGGCATCGCGCGGTGGCCCGCGGACAGCGAGCGCGGGAACCCCACCGGTCCGGCGGGCGGCTCGAAGGTCTGCCCGGCCAGGTGCTCCACCAGGTTGAACGCGAGCATGGTGTCGGTCATCGGCACCTCGACGTGCTGGCCCTGGCCGGTGGCGCGCTGGTGGATCACCGCGATCAGCGCGGCGTAGACGATGGTCAGCGCGCACACCTTGTCCGCCAGGATGGTCGGCACGTAGGTGGGCGTCCCGGTGGCCCGGCGCATCAGGTCGGCCAGGCCGGACCCGGACTGCACGATCTCGTCGTAGGCCGCGTGGTCGGCCCGGTCGGAGTCACTGCGGAAACCCTGGGCGGAGCAGTACACCAACCTCGGGTTGACCGCGGCGAGCGACTCGTAGTCCAACCCCAGCCGCCGCAGCCCGCCCGGCCGGGTGTTGGTGATCAGCACGTCGGCGCTGCGCACCAGGTCCAGGAACACCTCCCGGCCCTCGGCGGACTTGAGGTCCAGCGACAGGCTGCGCTTGTTCCGGTTGACGTTGAGGGCCAGCGCGCCCATGCCCTCGTGCCGCTGCGGGTGGGTGAAGCGCGTCATGTCCCCTGCCGGTGGCTCGACCTTGATCACGTCGGCGCCGAAGTCGCCGAGGATCTGCGCCGCGTACGGCCCCATCACCACGGCCGCCATGTCGATCACCCGGATGCCCCGCAGGGCCGCGGTGGGCTCCGCTGCGCTCATGTGTCGGTCCCTCTTCCCTCACCGTCGGTGTTCCACCAGGCCTACCCGGCGCTTCGCGGATGACACATCGCCGGAGGTGTTTCACCTGACAGTCAGGTGTTTCCCCCTGCGGTGGTCGAAGCCCGGCGGGCAGTCCTGTTCGGAGCGGGGAGGCGGGTCAGAAGGCGGGTCAGAAGGCGTAGCGGACGCGCAGGTACGGGGCGCACTCGGCGACCAGGGCGAGGAACTGGTCGAGGAACTGGCGCTTGAGGCCCGCCCGGTAGCGCACGTTCGCGGCCCCGTTCTCGCTGCGCTTGGGCTCTTGCAGGCGCGGCTGCCACAGCAGGTCCTCCGCGCGCGGGTGCCAGGCGAGGTTCACCTGGTGCAGGGCCAGGTTGTGGGTGAGCATGATGACCTCGGCGGCGAGCTGGGCCTTCGTGGCGGGGGAGGTGGTCTCGCCCACGGCGGTGAGCAGCTCGCGCCAGTCGGCGAGCCAGTTGTCGTGCACGACGACGGGGCTGAGGTTGAGGTGGACCTCGTAGCCCGCCGCGACGAAGTCGTCGATGGCGGCCAGCCGCTCGGGGACCGGGGTGGTGCGGATGTCGAGCAGCTTCGCCGTGGCCTCGGGCATCAGGGAGAAGCGGACGCGGGTGCGGCCCGCCGGGTCCCAGTCGAGCAGGTCGCGGTTGACGTACTTGGTGGCGAAGGACGCCTTGGCGGTCGGCTGGGTGCGGAAGAGCGCGACCAGGTCGCGGACGTTGTCGCTGACCAGGGCGTCGGCCGAGCAGTCGGAGTTCTCGCCGATGTCGTAGACCCAGGCGTGCGGGTCGCACTGGTCCGGGGCGGGCTTGGGGCCCTGGCGGGCGATGTGCCGGGCCAGGTAGCCGGTGATCTGCTCGATGTTGGCGAAGACGGTGATCGGGTTGGAGTAGCCCTTGCGGCGGGGCACGTAGCAGTACGCGCAGGCCATGGCGCACCCGTTGGCCGTCGACGGGGCGATGAAGTCGGCGGAGCGGCCGTTGGGGCGGGCGGCGAGGGACTTCTTGACCCCCAGCACCAGCGCCTCCCGCTTGATCCGCACCCAGCGCCGGGCGTTGGCCTCGTCGCCGTGCAGCTCCGGGATGCGCCAGTGGCTCTCGACCTCCACGCGCTCGGCGTCGGGGAAGCGCTCCAGCACGGCCCGGCCGCGCGGCAGTTCGGCGGCGGCGGGTTCCACGTAGATGCGGGTCGGGCTGAGCAGGGGCGCGGTCACGGTTCCAGTATCCGGGGTGGACGGACATTCCGGGCGGTGACCGCGACGCCCTCTCAGGTGCGGCGCAGGACCACCAGGGCGATGTCGTCGTCCTTGTCCCGGCCGAAGGTGGCCAGGAGGCGGCGGCAGACGGCCTCCGGTTGCTCGCCGGGGTCCATGGACGCGCGGAGGGTCTCCAGGTCGTCGTCGAGCGGGACGGCCCGGCGCTCGACCAGCCCGTCGGTCATCAGCACGATCGTCGAGCCCCGGGGGAAGGCGATGGTGGTGGCCTCGGGCCGGGGGACGTCGATGCCGAGGATCGCGCCGGGCAGCGGCAGGTAGGCGGCGTGCTCGTCGTTGATGAGCAGGGGCGGGATGTGCCCCGCGTTGGCGATGGTGGCGGTGTCCGCCGCCAGGTCCAGCAGGATCAGGCACAGGGTGGTCAGGCCGGTGGGGTGGAAGCGGCAGACCATCGCGTTGAGCAGGGCGATGATCTCGGTGGGGGTGTGGCCCTCGATGGCGTAGGCGCGCAGGGCGTGCCGGACCTCGCCCATCACCGTCGCCGCCTCGATCGAGTGGCCGGTGACGTCGCCGATGGCCACCAGCACCCCGGTGTCGAGTTCGGTGACCTCGTAGAAGTCGCCGCCGACCTGGGCGACGCTGGAGGCGGGGACGTAGCGGGCGGCCATGGTGAGGCCGGGCACCACCGGCAGGCGGCTCGGCAGCAGGCTGCGCTGCAGCGACAGGGCGATGTCGTGCTCGTCGGTGAAGGCGAGCAGGCCGCGGGCGGCGACGGCGGTGGTCTGGCCGAGCTGGATCAGCAGGTCGCGGTCCTCGCCGGTGGCGACGGCCGCCGCGGGCAGGGCCACGCAGGTGGTCGGGTGCTCGGGGGCGGTGCGCACGACCGCGGCGGTGACCTCCGCCGCGGGCCACTGCTCGCCGGGGTCGGTGAAGGTGACCAGTTGCACGGTGCGGGCGGGGTCCAGTGCGGACTGCGGCGGCCCCGGGGTGGCCCGCCACTGCGGCACCAGCGGGTCGGGGTGCTCGGCGCGGGTGGTGACCGGCCCGTCCGGCCCGCCGCCGCAACCCCACAGGTGCGCGCCGCTGGGCAGCATGACCAGGACCGTCACCGGCTGGCCCAGGACCGCCGTCGCCCCGCGCACCGCGGCGGCGAGCAGGGTGGGGAAGGTGCGGGCGGTGTTGATCTCCAACCCGGCCTCGGTGAGCCTGCTCAGCCTGCCCGCCAGGTTCTCCGCCGCCGCGCGGGCCCGGTAGTAGCGCAGCGCCGCCTTGACCGTGGCCTGCAACTCGCCGGGGTCGATCGGTTCGCTGAGGTAGGCGTCGGCGCCCCGGGTCAGGCCGGTGGCGCGGTCGCCTGCCTCGACGTGGCTCGCCGACACGTGCACCACCGGGATCGCCGCGGTGGCCGCGTCGCCCTTGAGCACCTCGCACACGTCGAAGCCGCTCATGTCCGGCAGGTTCACGTCCAGGATCACCAGGTCGACGACCTCGCCGCGGACGGTGTCCAGGGCGGCGCGGCCGGTGGCAGCCTCCAGCACCTCGTGCCCGGCGCGGCGCAGCCAGCCACCGGTGATGTAGCGGTTGGCCTCGGTGTCGTCGACCACCAGGATGCGCGCGGGGGCGTCCGGGTCGACGCGGTTCACAGTGGTCACAGGTCCGCCAGTGCTCGCCGGATCGCCTCCCGGACCGAGTCCGTCGAGAGGCGGGACTTGTGCAGCGTGGCCACCGGTGCCTCCCCGCCGTCGTCAGACGGTACCGCTTCCGCCGCGGACAGCGCCACGACCGCGATCCCCGCCGCGACCAGCGCCTCCAGCAGGGTGTCGGCCTCGGCGGGCTCCAGGTCGAGCACCACCAGCCCGGGTCGGTCGGAGGTGACCGCGGCGGTCAGGTCGGCGGGGGCGACCGGGACGCAGGGGCCGTCGCTCAGCGCCGCCACGACGGTGGTCAGGCGACCGCGCAGGGTGTCGTCCTCGGTGACCACCAGCACCGTGCCCACGTCGGGCAGCGGCTCCGGGCTGGGCAGCCGCACGGTCACCTCGGTGCCCACGCCCACCTGGCTGGTCAGCTCCAGCGAGCCGCCGAGCACCTGCGCCAGGGTGCGCGCGTACGGCAGGCCGAGGCCGGTGCCGGGGCTGCGCGCCTGCAACGGGTTGGGCACCTGGTGGAACTCCTCGAAGACGTGGTCGAGGTGCTCGGCGTCGATGCCGATGCCGGTGTCGGTGACCAGGAACACCCAGTCGCCGTCCGCGTCGACCTCGGCCGAGACCCGGACGCTGCCCCGCTCGGTGAACTTGAGGCTGTTGGAGACCAGGTTGCGCAGGATGTGGGCGAGCAGCTTCTCGTCGGTCACCAGCGTCGCCGCGGGTGCCTCGACGAAGACCAGGTCGACCCCGGAGGTGGCGGTGGTGGCCACGAACATGTCCTGCACCTGCGCGAACAGCAGCCGCAGGTCGACCGGTGCGAGGACCGGGACCAGCCTGCCGGACTCGGCCTTGGCCACGTCGAGCAGCTCGTTGACCAGCGCCAGCAGCCCCGCCCCGGAGCGCTCGACCAGTTCGAGCTGGCGGCGCTGGTCGTCGGTCAGCGGGTCGGCGCCGGGGCCCAGCAGCAGCCGGGCCAGGCCGACGATGGCGTTGACCGGGGTGCGCACCTCGTGGCTGACGTTGGACCAGAACCGGTTCTTCGCCGTGCTGGCCCGGTTCAGCTCGATCGTCTTGTTGTCCAGCTCGGCGTAGAGGGCGACGACACCGCGGTTGGTCTCCTCCAGCTCCTCGGTGAGCTGGCTGTAGAGCGCCATCACGCCGCGGTTGGTCTCCTCCAACTCCTCGTTGAGCTGCACCAGCTCGCGGCGCTTGGCCTCCAGGGCGTCCAGCGTCGCCAGCAGTTCCTCGTTCTGCGTCTTCAACTCGTCGACGGCCTCCCGGCCGGTGAGCGCGCCGACCGCCTCCCGCAGGCGGGCCAACTGCTCGCCGCCGAGCACGGGCGCCCCCGGCGGCAGGTTCTTGGTGACGGTGATGGTCAGCACGAGGTCGACCTCCTCGGCCTCGAACTCGTCGAGCAGGCGCTGCGCGGTCTTCCACCCCGGCTGGTCGGCCTCGTCCCCCCTGGCCGCGGTCCGCAGCCGCACCCGGAGCGCGCGGTCGACCACCTCGAACTCCACCACCAGCGACGCCTCCCCGGTGAGCAGGATGCGACCGAGGTCGCTCAGCGCCGTGGCCACCCGGATCCGGTCCTGGAACTCCAGCCCCACCGCCTCCGCGACCTCCCGGCCGCACTGGCGCAACTGGAACACCGACTCCCCGCCCGACAGCGTCAGCCGCAGCAGGCCAACCGGCCGCCCACCTGCCGTCATGCCCGGTCCGCCCCGGCCACCAGCACGCTCGCGTCGTCGCGGCGCACCCCGGCGTCGCGCAGCAGGGTCAGCGCGACCACCAGCGGCGGGTGCGCGGTCAGGCCGGGACCCAGCTCCCACCGGTCGGTGAGCCCGTCGGAGTGCAGCACCACCACCGCGCCCGGCGGCAGCGGGTACTCGAACATCCGCACCGCCCTGGCCTGGTACCCGGCGATCCCGGGCAGCGACACCATGCCCCGCCTGCGCTCGGCCACCACCGACCCGCCGATGTTGCCCAGGCCCGCGTAGCGCACCACACCCCGCTCCGGGTCGAGCTCGGCGACGGCCACCGCCCCGCCCCGGCTGCCGGACATCGCCTCGTGCAGGCGGCGCACCATCGCGTCCGGCGCGGTCGGCGCCGAACCCAGGAACGCCCGCACCGCCAGGGCGGACGCGGTGGCCGCGAGCGGGCCGTGCCCGGACCCGTCGCACAGCAGCAGCCCGAGCCTGCCGCCGTCGCGGCGGACCGCGTAGGCGTCGCCGCAGACCTGCTCGCCGGTCATCGGCCTGGTCACCCCGGCGAACGACTCCCGCGGCGCCGGGCCGCGGCCCGGGGTGAACAGCGCGGTCAGGACCGTGCCGTCCGGGCCGGAGCGCACCGCGGTGGCGTCGGCGAGCCTGCGCACCGCGCCCAGCCCGATGCCCAGCGTGCCGGTGGTGGA
Organism: Actinokineospora sp. PR83; assembly: GCF_021056305.1. Classification (NCBI taxonomy): domain Bacteria; kingdom Bacillati; phylum Actinomycetota; class Actinomycetes; order Pseudonocardiales; family Pseudonocardiaceae; genus Actinokineospora; species Actinokineospora sp. PR83. The sequence continues at coordinate 110,414 of NZ_JAJCXD010000035.1, read as the reverse complement.
GTGCCCGTCGAGGAAGGCCAGGTCGGTGCTCGACATCCCCGGCCCGTGGTCGACCGTGGCCACCTCGACCGACGCGGTGTCCCCGGTGCGCACCTCGCGCAGCAGCAGCGAGCCGCGGTCGGCGTGCTTGTGCAGGTTGGAGGCCAGCTCCATCGCCGCCAGCCCGACCTCGGCGGCCCGGCTCGCGGAGAACCCCAGCCGTTCGGCCAGGGCCGCCGCGGCCCGGCGCGCGGTGCCCGCGGTGGCCCGGTCGTCGATCCGGAACCAGGCGACCTCTTCGGTCACCGGGGGTTCGCCGGTCACCGCGACCACTTGACGATGGTCACCGTCGTACCCCGGCCGACCTCGGTGTCCAGGGTGAACTCGTCGACCAGCCTGCGGCTGCCGCTGAGCCCGAGGCCCATGCCCTTGCCGCTGGTCCAGCCCTCGGTCAGGGCCAGGTCGAGGTCGGGGATGCCCGGCCCCTCGTCGATGAACCTGGCGCGGATGCCGACCCGCCTGCCGTTGGTGGGCATGTCGATCACGACCCGCCCGCCGCCGCCGTAGGTCAGGGTGTTGCGGGCCAGTTCGCTGGCGGCGGTGACGACCTTCGTCTGGTCGACCAGCGACAGCTTGACCTCCTGCGCCTTGGTGCGCACCAGTTGCCTGATCCGCACGATGTCGTCGTCCGCACCGATCGGCAGCTCGATGGCCGCCGGGGCGCTCACGGGTCGACCGGCAGGTCGTCGTCGGCGTGGCCGAGGACGTCGGTGCGGGTGCCGCCGATCCGGCGCAGGATCGCCAGGCCCTTCTCCAGGTTGAGCGCGGTGCGCACGTTGCCCAGGGTCAGCCCCAGCTCCACCAGGGTGATCGCCACCGCCGGGCGCATGCCGACGACCACGGTGGTGGCGTCGAACAGCCGCGAGGTGGAGGCGATGGTGGCGAACATCCGGCCGATGAACGAGTCGACGATGTCGACCGCGGAGATGTCGATGACAACACCCCGGGCGCCGGTGTCGCAGATCCGCTCCGACAGGTCCTCCTGCAGCGCGAGTACGTCGCGGTCCTGCAGGTCGACCTGGATGGAGACCAGCAGCACGTCGCCGATCTTGAGGATGGGGATGCGCTCCACGTCAGCGCCCGGTCCGACCGCGCACCACGTCGACGCCCGAGCGCCGCAGCGCGTGCAGCAGCGCGTCGGCCAGGGAGGCCTTGGTGGTGATGTCGCCGAACTCGATGCCCAGCTCCACGATGGTCTGCGCGATGTGCGGGCGGATGCCGGAGATCGTGCACTCCGCGCCCATCAGCCGCGCCGCGGTGGCGGTCTTGAGCAGGTACTGCGCGACCTGGGTGTCGACAGCCAGGACGCCGGTGATGTCGATGATGGCGTGCTCGGCGCCGGTGCTGACCAGCGACTCCAGCAGCTTCTCCATGACCACCTGGGTGCGCCCGGAGTCCAGCGTCCCCACCAGCGGCACCGCCAGCACCCCGTCCCACAGCTTGACCACCGGCGTGGTCAGCTCCAGGAGCTGCGCGGCCTGCTCGTCGATGACCTCCTCGCGGGCCTTGGAGTAGGACTCGAACGTCCACAGCCCCAGCGCGTCGAGGAGCTGGGAGACGACCACCAGCTCGGCGATGCCCGCGCCCTCGTCGCCCTCGATCACCTCGAATACGGCCCGCTTGAGGGAGAAGACGCCGGTGGCGGTCTCGGTCGGGGTGAAGCCCGCCCGCGCCCGCCGCTTCGACAGCTCCGAGAGCAGCGCCCGCACCTCGGCGTACGCCTCGTCGTCGACGTCGCGGCTGCCGGTCTCGACGGCCGCCAGGAATGCCTCGAACAGCTCGCCCAGCTCGCGTTCCAACTCGGCGCGGCTCACCCGGCCGCGCAGCGGTGCGGCGGTCAGCTCGACCCAGCGCTCGGTGAGGGACCGCGCGGACGCCCGCAGCAGTCCCGGGATCCCGTCGTCGCGCCCTGCCGCAACCGTCATCAACGCCTCCTCGTGCCTGTCGACTCGCGGCAGCTTAGCCCCGCCCGCCGCGGTCGCCCCCGGTACCGCGCCCCTGTCCGCGCGGTGCCGGTCTCGGCGGTTCCACCGCGGTGCGGCGTCGGGGTGGCGCCCCTGCCGAGAGGTAGGGTGGGGTGTCCGGTATCAGCTCACACGGCGACTGCCACGCGCTTGTGCTGTTCACCCGATGTGCACCGTAGGGGCGTGGGATGGGGTTGGCGATGGGTGGTGCCCACGGTTCGGACCTGAGGCTGCGCGTGCTCGAGGCGATCACCGACGGGACCCTGCGGGACCTGGACCTCGACAAGCTGTTCGAGGCGATGGTGTGGCGGGTGCGCGAGCTGTTCGCCGTCGACACCGTGACCGTCCTCCTGCTCGACGTCCGCGGTGAGCAGTTGGTGGCCAGGGCGACCTCGGGCCTGGAGGAGGAGGTCTTCCAGGGCGTGCGCATCCCGGTGGGGTCGGGGTTCGCCGGGCGGGTCGCCCGGGAGCGCGAGCCGGTCCGGCTCGACCACGTCGACAAGTCCACGGTGGTCAACCCGCTGCTGTGGGAGCGGGGTCTGCAGGCGCTGCTGGGTGTGCCCATGGTGACCCAGGGCGACGTGGCCGGGGTCCTGCACGTCGGCAGCACCACACCCCGCCGGTTCACCGACGAGGAGGTCGACCTGCTGCACCTGGTCGCGGACCGGCTGGCGATGGCCGCGCACACGCACCAGTCGCGGTCGGAGCGGGCCGCGGCCGCCATGTTGCAGGACAGCCTCCTGCCCGGCCTCCTGCCGACCTCCCCGGACTGGGACCTGGCCGCCCGCTACGTCACCGGGGCCGAGAGCGGCGTCGGTGGCGACTGGTACGACGTGTTCCACCTCCCCGGCGGGCGCATCGGCCTGGTGGTCGGCGACGTGGCGGGCAACGGGCTGCCCGCGGCCATCGTCATGGGGCGCCTGCGCAGCGCGTTGCGCGCCTACGCCCTGGAGTTCATCGACCCCGCCGAGGTGCTCAACAAGCTCGACCGCAAGGCCACCCACTTCGAGGGCCACGGCATGGCCACGGTCGCCTACGCGGTCGTCGAGACGGCGACCGGCCGCATGGACCTGGCCCTGGCGGGCCACTACCCGCCCCTCATCGCCGTGCCGGGGCGGGAGACCGCGTTCATCGACGCCCCGCTCGGCCCGCCCGTCGGCTACGGCCTGGCCCTCACCGGGCGCCGCAGCGCCCGCGTCGACATCCCGTTCGGCGCCCTGATCGCCTTCTACACCGACGGGCTGGTCGAGCGCCGCGACCTGGACCTGGACAGTCGCCTGGAGACCCTCCGGCAGGTGGTGACCCCGGTGTCGCCGGAGCGGGCCTGCGTCCGCATCATGGCGACCCTCGTCGGCGACCGGCCCGCCACCGACGACATCACCCTGCTCACGATCCGGCACAGGCACGCGTCCGAGCTCGACCGGCTCGCCACCGCGCCCTGAGCCCCGCCCGCGGGCCGTGCACATCGGCCGCCGTGGGAGGCTCCCCGCCGCACGAGGGGTGGGCCGGAATGCTGTCGACTCCCTTTCCCCGGGGCGCTGGGTGCGCCCCGCGCGCCCGGCTTTCGACGCCCACGTCGTCGGGCTCCGGCGGGTGGACCGGAGAAGTGCGGGAGGAATCGGAGGTGTGAATGTTATCCCTGTGGGTGACAACGAAAAAGAACTCCGGGCGAGCCACTCGGCTCACCCGGAGTTCTACCGCTTTCCGCGATCCCGTTCGGTGCGGATCACAGCGACACGGACCCGGTGTGGATCAGTTGTCCCAGTCACCCGCGCTGGAGGCGATCGCCGACGAGGAGGCGCCGTGGGGGCCCGCCACGTTCGACGACCACAGGAACGCCGCGCTCTGGTCGTCGTCGTCGTAGCCCTCGTCGTCGTAGTCCTCGTCGTCGTTGTTGTAGTGGTTGTGGTGGTGGGGGTACTCGTCGCCCGCGTAGGCCCCGACCGTGCTGCTGCTGGCACCACCCGAACCGGCGGCGGCCTGCTGGCGCAGGTAGTAGGCGTTGCCCTCGTCGTCGACGACGCTGACGACGCGGTCGGTGTACGCGCCGTTGGGGCCCGCCGCGGCCGAGCTGGCGCTGTAGTCATCCGCGAGGGCCATCCCGGCCGCACCGACCGTCAGCGGAATCGCGATGAGGCTGCCGACGACCATCCGCGTGATGCTTCGCATTGTTGTCTCCCGATGTTGTAGGTATTCAGTATTAAGTGCCGCCGTTCTCGGCCTGCGCTAATGAAACTACCTGCGGAACTCGGAGGCGCAAGTCAACTTTCCTGGTCTTCATCCGGACGTGTGAGAATCGGGTGAGGTCCTTGATCGACGTTTAACCCGCGAAAATGCGTTGCCTTCCGGATTTGCAGTACCGCCGAAGGAATGGGTCGCAGCGGCGGTGCGGACCGGGCCCGGTGACGTCGCCGCGGTACCCGGTGCCGCCGTCGCCCCGGCGCGACCGGGCGCAGGCCTGTTACCGTGCGCCCACGGCCGACCGGGTGGCTCCCCGACACCCGCGAGCCGGTGTCGTGGTCCCCGGGACGATCTGTGAGGTTGTGCGGTGGACGTCCCGGAGCCGGTCCTGTCGCCGGAGGACAGTGCCGAGGACATCTACGAGCACGCCCCCGTCGGTCACCTGTCCACCCGGCCGGACGGCCTCATCGTCAAGGTCAACACGACGCTGCTGCGCTGGCTGGGCCGCACCCGCGCGGAACTGGTCGGCAACCGCCGCTTCGCGGACCTGCTCCCGGTCGGCGACCGGATCTACCACGAGACGCACCTGTCCCCGCTGCTGCTGATGCACGGCGAGGTCAACGGCATCGCGGTACAGGTCAGGACCGCCGACGGCACCCGGCTGCCGGTGCTGCTGACCGCCACGGTCAAGGCCGACGCCGACGGCGCGCCGCTGCTGATCCGGATCACCCTGTTCGACGCGCGCGAGCGGCGGGCCTACGAGGAGGAGCTGCTGCGCGCCCGCAAGGCCGCCGACTCCGAGCGCGACCGCGTCCAGTGGCTGGCCACGACCCTGCAGAGCACGCTGCTGCCCCCGGTGCTCGCCGCACCGCCGGGCGCCGAGGTCGCCGCGCACTACCACCACGCCAGCGCCGACGAGGTCGGCGGCGACTTCTACGACCTGTTCCCGCTCACCGAGCACCGGTGGGGGCTGTTCCTCGGCGACGTGTGCGGCAAGGGCGCGGAGGCGGCGGCGATCACCTCGCTGACCCGCTACACCCTGCGCGCGGCGGCGGTCTACGACACCGACTGCGCCGCCGTGCTGACCAACCTCAACACCGTGCTCAACCAGGAGGAGGGTGGCAGCCTGGCCCGGTTCTGCACGGTCATCTTCGGCCTGCTCACCCCCGAGGGCGATGGCTACGCGGTGACCCTGGCCAGCGGCGGGCACCCGCCCGCCCTGCTGCTGCGCGCCGACGGCACCGTCGACTACCTGCCCACCCCGGGAGGGCAGCTCATCGGCGTCCTGTCGCGGGTCACCATCACCACCGTCACCGTGCACCTGGGCCCCGGCGACACCCTGCTGCTCTACACCGACGGGCTCACCGAGGCCCACACCGGCCGCGACCGGGAGCGCTACGAGGAGGTCGCCCTGCTGACCTTCGCGGCGGGGCTGGCCCCCAGTACGGCGCCCGCCGTCGTCGACGCGGTGCGCCGCCTGCTGGCCGACTTCGGCGCGGGTCTGGAGGACGACGCCGCGGTCCTCGCGATCAGCGTCCCGGCCGCCCCCGCGCCGCCGGGGTGAGGCCGCGCGGGCGATAAGTGTGCGCCCGGGTCACCTGGGTACCCGATCGGGGTCGCCGTCCTCCTCGCGTCGCGTCGGGTGTCGGTGGCAGAGAGGGGAACCATGTCGACCGCGACATACGAGCTGCACCTCGATTCGCCCGAGCCGCCTTCGCTGGGCACTGTCCGCGACTGGTCCCGCCAAGTGCTGGAGGGTCTGGACCCACTCACGCTCAGCGACGTCGAACTGGTCATCACCGAACTCGCCACGAACGCCCGCGAGCACGCCACCGGCCCGCGCAGCGTCCGCCTGGCCCGCGAGGACCACACGATCCGCGTCGAGGTGGACGACGCCACCCCGGGTGCCGTACCGGTCGAACGTGCCCTCTCCACCTCCGCCCACCGCGGCCGGGGCCTGCTGCTCGTGTCGAAGCTCTGCGACTGCTGGGGCATCCGCCGCCACCGCGCGAGCAAGACGGTTTGGGCGCGGTTGAACTTCGCCGGGTGAGCGCGGGCCGCCGCGGTGGGCCGGGCCGGACTACTTCGTGGGGGACACGATCACCGGTGAGCCCTGGGGGACCGGGAGCACCTGCACCTTGCCGTCCTTGATCGCCTGGTTCACCGCCTGCTGCTGTTGGTACTGCTGGTAGGCGACGATCCCGCCCGGGAACGACGACGCGGCCTGCTTGTCGACCTCCACCGCCTGCCCGCGCAGCTCGGCGGCCTGCTTCTCGGTGAGCCCCTGCACCAGCGCGGCCTGGATGCCCGGCTTCTGCAGCAGCACGCTGTTGATGGTGATCAGGTCCACGCCCTGGGTCAGCGAGCGCAGGATGTCCGGCAACTGCCCGAGGACGTCCTTCTCCCACTGGGCCTTCGCGGCGGTGTCGGTGTAGAGCTTCTGCCACGGGTACTTGAGGGCCTCGTTGTCGGTGGCCCGGTCGAGGGCGGCGCCGACGTAGTTGCGCAGCAGCTCCGACCAGCCCCCTTCCATCTGCTCGCCGCCGTCGGTGGGGGCGGCCTCGTACTTGTAGGCGATCAGCTCGTGGAACATCTGCAGCTTCCCGCCCGGCCAGACCTTGCCGGTGGGGTCGGTGAACTGGGTGCAGTCGGTGTTCAGCGTGAACTTCACCGTGCCCGTCACCTTGATCTCCTGCGAGTCCTGGGTGGTGGAGGTGAGCGCCGCGGCGTCGAGCCCCTCGCCGTCGCCGAAGGTGAAGTCGCGCTGCCCGGACGGGTAGTAGTAGTGGTCGTCGTTGACGTCGGAGACGTCGCGGGCGGTCTCGCACTCGACGAACTTGCGGGAGTCGAACGGGCCCGCGCCGTACTGCAGGGACACCTCGCTGGAGGTCGGGTTGGCGATGGAGCAGCCCGCCAGCAGCAGGGCCGGGATCAGCAGCGACGGGGCTAACGCGCGGGTTCTCACGTGTCGGGTCCATTCATGCGGGGTCGGGTCGCGGAGGACGGTCCGCACGTCGGCGGCGGGGGCGGAGTCGACCGCGATCACCCGGTGGCGGCCTGCGCGGCGGCTCCGGGCCCCACCTCGTACCCCCGGGTGCGGACGCGGGCCAGTGTGGCACAGGGCATGTCCGGCCCGGGGTGGATTCCGCGCACCGCCGCCCACTCGGAGCACCGGCGGCCGGCCGCGTCCGAACCGGTCCCGGGCGGGCACGGCTACGGTGGTGGGGTGTTCACCGACGAGGACCGCGCCGCCCGATCCGACCGTGCCCGCGACGCCGCCGTGGCGGCCGCGCGCGGGCTGGGGCTCACCGTGCGGGACGCGCGGGTGCTCTACGACGTGTTCTCGGTGGTCGTGCGGCTCGACCCGGCGCCGGTGGTGGCCAGGGTGCCGGTGGTCGTCCCGCGCGCGGTGACCCCCGCGGTGCAGGCGGGTTTCCAGCGGGCGGAACTCGCCGTGACGGCGTGGCTGGCCGGGCGCGGTGCGCCCACCGTCGTGCCGAGCCCGCTCGTGCCCGCCGAACCGGTGCGCCACGGCGGGTTCGGGATGACGTTCTGGGAGCGGGTGGACGGCGTCACCGAGTCCACACTGGACCTGCCGGAGCAGGTCGCGCTGACCGCCCGGCTGCACTCTGAGCTGCGCGACTACCCGGGTGAGCCGCGCCTGTTCGCGGCGCTGGGGCACGGCGTCGAGGACGGGTTCCACCAGTTGGCCGACCGCCCGGACCTGCTGGCCCCCGACGACCTCGACCGCGCCCGGCGGGAGTGGGCGGTCCTGAGCCCGCTCACCACCTCCGTGGACGCGTTCCGGGCCGAGTTCCCCGACGCCACCCTCCAACCGGTCCACGGCGACGCGCCCTACTACAACCTCATCGAGACCCCGGACCGCGTCTACTACTCCGACTTCGAGCACGTGATGCTCGGCCCGGTCGAGTGGGACCTGACCCACGTCGGTGCCGAGGCGGTGGCCGCCTACGACGCCGCGGCGGCCCCGCTGGGCCTGCGGCCGGTCGACCCCCGCCTGCTGCGGGCCATGGTGGCGCTGCGCGACCTGCAGATGCTGAGCTGCCTGGCCCTGGCGCCGGAACTGCCGCTCCTGGTCGACGGCTTGAAGCCGATGGTCGCCGAGTGGCGTGGGAGCGAGTTCGCGGGGGGTCTGGGTTGATCCCCCGAAACCACCCCGTGCTGCCGGGTCCCGGCGTGGTCGTCGCGGACGGCGGTCTGGCCACCGAGCTGGAACGGCGGGGCAACGACCTGTCCGACCCGCTGTGGTCGGCCCGGCTGCTGGTGGACTCCCCGGCGGAGGTCGTGGCCGCCCACGCGGCGTACTTCCGGGCGGGCGCGCGGATCGCCACAACGGCCAGCTACCAGGCGAGCTTCACCGGGTTCGCCGCCCGGGGGTTGGGGTTCGACGAGACCGCGGCCCTGCTCCGCCGCAGCGTCGAACTCGCCGACGCGGCCCGGCAGGAGGTCGCGGGCGACGGGGTTCAGCGCTGGGTCGCGGCTTCGGTCGGGCCGTACGGCGCCGTGCTCGCCGACGGTTCGGAGTACCGGGGCCGCTACGGCAAGGCGGTCGCGGAGTTGCGGGCCTGGCACCGCCCGCGGCTGGAAGTCCTGGCCGGGTCGGGCGCCGATCTCCTGGCGGTGGAAACCGTGCCGGACGTCGACGAGGCGGAAGCACTGGTCGACCTGGTGCGCGAACTCGGCGTGCCCGCTTGGGTGAGCTACACCGTCGACGGCGACCGCACCCGCGCCGGGCAACCGCTCGACGAGGCGTTCGCGGTGGTCGACGGTGTGGACGAGGTGATCGCGGTCGGCGTCAACTGCTGCCGCCCGGAGGACGTGTCCGGCGCGATCCGCACCGCCCGGCGAGTCACGGGCAAGCCGGTCGTGATCTACCCCAACAGCGGCGAGGACTGGACCGGCACCTGGAGCGGTGCGGCGCGCTTCGACGCGGCGGCGGCGCGGCGGTGGGCGGCCGACGGGGCGTCGGTGATCGGCGGCTGCTGCCGCGTGGGCCCGGACCTCATCACCCGGGTGGCCGACCTCCTGCGCGTCGATCAGCCCGGCTGAACGTGCGATCCCCCGACGCCGGGCATCGGGGGATCGGCTCGCGCGATGTCGTCGGGAACCGCGTGCTGCGGTCAGAAGATGAGTACCGCCAACAGGACCAGCCCGAGGACCACGGCGATGATCGTGGGGACCAGGGCGGGCGAGCGGCGGTAGTGGCTCTGCACCGTGGTGGTGCGGAACCAGCTCCCCGGCAGGCGGCGGCGGTGCTGTTGAACCCGAGGCATGTCTGCTCCAACCCTGGTGCTTTCGGACAACACGATCACAGTTCACGTACCCCGGATCGGGAACGATCACACGTGTGGGGGACCCACGAGTGCGGTCGACAGCACTGGGCGGCGTTCCTCCGGCAGGGTTGGCCTGCCCGCGGCGGGGTAGTCCTGTGGCATGGCCGAAGTGACGAGAGACGTCGATGCCCCGGTGTCCCAGGTGTGGGACGTCATCGCCGACGGGTGGAGCTACGCCGGGTGGGTGGTCGGCGCCTCGCACATCCGCAAGGTCGACGCGGGCTGGCCCGCCCTGGGCACGCGCATCCACCACAGCGTGGGCGCGTGGCCGGTGACCATCGACGACACCACCGAGGTGGTGCGGGTCGACCAGGGCCGCATGATCGAGCTGACCGCCCGCGCCTGGCCGACCGGTGAGGCACTGGTCCGGTTGGAGCTGGAGCCCCAGGGCCCGGCGCGCACGCGGATGCGGATGGTCGAGCAGGCCCGCAGCGGTCCCGCGCGGCTGCTGCCCAAGCCGGTGCAGGACGCGCTGCTGAAGCCGCGCAACGTCGAAGCGCTGAGCAGGCTCTCCGACCTCGTCCTGCGCCGCAGCGGGGACTGAGCGCACACCGTCCACAGCGCACCCGGCGCTCGTCCCGAACTCGGGGACGAGCGCCGAATCGCGTTGCGGGCAGGCGGATCAGGTGTGCAGGGCGCGCTGGACCCCGCGCATCCCCGCCCGGTACAGCGGGCCGTACCAGGAGCGGGAAGCGAGGGCGGCGCGGGCGGCGTTCGCCCCGGCGGACCCGTGCACCCCGCCGCCCGGGTGCGCGGAGGCGCCCGCGAGGAACAGGTTCTCGACCACGGTGTCCGGTCGGGACAGACCCGGGGTCGGGCGGAAGATCAGTTGCTGGTGGATGCCCGAGGTGCCCTGGTTGATGGCGCCCTCGACCAGGCTGGGGTTGGCCCGCTCCAGGTCCGCCGGACCCGCCACCGACCGGCCGATGACCAGGTCGCGGAAGCCGGGGGCGTGCCGCTCGACCAGCGCCTCGAACTCCTCCGCCTTCGCCGCCAGGCGCTCGGCGGACCACTGGTCGTCGCGCGGCACGTGGGTGTAGGCCCACGCCGTCTCGGTGCCCGCGGGGGAGCGGGTGGGGTCGGCGGTCGTCATCTGCCCGAGCAGCAGGAACGGGTGCTCGGGCACCCGGCCGCGGTCCAGGTCGTTGTTCGCCGCGGCCAGGCCGTCCAGGTCGACCCCCAGGTGCACGGTGCCCGCCCCGGCCGCGTCCCGGGAGCGCCAGGGGATCGGCTCCGACAGCGCCCAGTCGACCTTGATCGTGGCGTCGTCCCAGTCGAACCGGCGCAGGTCGCGCACCAAGCTGGCGGGCAGCAGGTCCGCGCCCACCAGGTCCAGCAGCAGCGCCGGTGCGGGCACGTCGGCCACGACCGCCCGGGTGGCCCGCACGTCCTCGCCGTCGGCGGTGCGCACACCGAGCGCGCGACCGCCCGCCACGTGCACCTTCGTCACCGGCCGACCGCACTCGACCCGCCCGCCCTTGGCCCGCAACCGGGCCACGAGGGCGTCGATCAGCCCACTCGCCCCGCCCCGGGGGACGGGGAAGCCGACGTCCTGGGCCAGCATGCTCAGCAGCCAGCCGAACACGGCGCTGCCCGCCTGGTCCGGCCCGAGGTCGGTGTGCTGGGCGTTGCCCGCCAGCAGCACCCGGGCGCCCTCACCGCCGAACACCTCCTGCCCGAACCGCCGCGACGGCATGGTCAGCACCCGCGCGTCGCGCAGCGCGCCGCCGAGGCCGAGGGTGCGCAGCAGGCCCAGCCCCGCCCGCACCGGGGGGAACGGGCGCAGCACCGCCGCCAGCAGGTCCTCGCGGATGTCGAGGTAGTGCTGGAACAACCCCCGCCACGCCTTGCCGTCGCCCGCGCTGAACGCGTCGACCGAGGCCGCCGTCCGCTCCACGTCGCGCGAGAGCACCGCCACCCGGTCGTCCGGGAAGAGGTGGGCGAGCACGTCGGGCGCGTGTTCCCAGCGCAGGCCGTGGCCCTCCAGGTCCAGCTCGCGCAGCACCGGGGACGCCGCGCCGAGCGGGTAGAACGCGCTGAACAGGTCGTGCCGGAAGCCGGGCACGGTGAGTTCGGCCGTCTTGACGGCACCCCCCGGCTCCGCCGCCGCCTCCAGCACCAGCACGTCCCAACCCGCGTCCGCCAGCAGGTTCGCGGCGACCAGCCCGTTGGGGCCCGCACCGATCACGACCGCGTCGACCACGGTTCTCCCTTCACAGGTTTCCGCTCACTGGTCGTCGCGCACCTTCCGCCGGTGGCTGGTGTCGCAGAGCGGGAAGGTCTTGCTGCGCTTGCAGGTGCAGACGGCGACCTTGAAGCGGTCGGAGTGCACGACCCTACCGTCCGGGGTGCGCACGTCGACCGGTCCTTCCACCAGCACCGGGCCGTCGAGCTCCAGGGACACCTGGCGCGTGGGCTTCATGGGGTGTTCCTCTCCCGGGAGCGGGTCACAGGGGCAGCAGGAGCGAGGTCCCGCCGGAGTTCCAGGCACCGAGGACGTGGTCGGAGAAGCCCTGTTCGAGCAGGTCGGTCGCCTGGATGCCGAAGACGACGTCTGCGGCGAGCTCCGGTTCGGCCTCGACCAGGCCGCCGACCACGTCGTGGCGGAGCACCTGCTCGTGCACGGCGTCGGCCTCGACGTGCTCGGTGTAGAAGAAGCGGCACGCGGCGGGGGCGTCGAAGCGGGCGAGGGCCTTGTCCATCCGCTGTGCGCTGGGGCCGGTGGTGATCTCGGCGGCGGCGAAGTGCCCGACGAGCGCGCCCCGCAGGCGCCGGTGCAGCCCGAACATCGACATCATGTTGACCGTGGCCAGCGTGGCCGCGGGCACGTGGTCGAGGTAGTGCAGGTAGCCCGCGTCCAGCCCGGCGGCGGTGAGCAGGTCGGCGAACAGCCGCGAGTGCATCCGGTCGGCCCGCCCGCCGCCGTACTCGTCGAACTCCACCGCCACCAGCGCGGCCTTGGCCACCCCGGACAGCCGGGGGATGACCCAGGCGTGCGGGTCGGCCTCCTTGAGGTGGTAGATCGAGCGGTGCGCGAACAGCTCGCGCATCTGCTCCCAGGTGCCGTCGGCGAGCAGGTGGTGGCTCAGGCCGCTGCCGGGCAGGTGCTCGACCAGCAGGTCGTCGAACTCGCCCGCGATGTCCGTGCCACCGCTCACCCGGTCGCGCAGCGCGCCCTCGAACAGGGCCTCCAGCCGCGCCCGGAAGCCCAGCAGCCCCGGGTCCCACTCCCACCGGGGGTCGACACCGGCGAAGGCCTGGTAGTGCAGTTCGTAGCAGAGGGTCAGGGCGAGTTGCAGGTCCGCGCCCAGCGGGTCGGCGTCACCCGGTGCCGGGAGCGCGGTCCCGGCGGGCTCCCGCAGCACCTCGGCGACGGCCTCGGACAGGGGTCCGCGCGCCGCGGGCAGTCCCGAGGTGCGCACGTCAAGGATCGTCACGGTCTCTCCAGCCCCGTCGGTGTACTCCGTCCGCAGTGGATACCCCCCGGAAGTGGGCGGCAATCGCCGAACGCGTCATGGTTTGCCCCGGGCGCAGCACGGGAACAGCCTGCGCCGCGTCACCCGTCGGTGATCACGTGGTGCCAGACCGTGCCTGCGAGTGTCGATGGCGGAACCGAGCCGCCCGATCGGGGTGTGGGTTCCGGCGCGGTCGGGTATGTCTGGTTCCGTGATGAATGACGGGGTCGACGCGGCCGAGGTGTTCCCGGAGCTGCGCACGAAGCTGCGGGTGGAGTTCTCCGACGACGACGACCCGGTGCTCATCCGCGAGGACGGCAGCGCCGTCGAGACCTGGCGGGAGAACTACCCGCTCGACGAGCGGATGTCGCGCGAGGAGTACAACCACACCAAGCGCCTGCTGCAGATCGAACTGCTCAAGTTGCAGTACTGGATCAAGGACACCGGCGGGCGCATGGTCATCGTGTTCGAGGGGCGCGACGCGGCGGGCAAGGGCGGGACCATCAAGCGGTTCACCGAGCACCTCAACCCCCGCGGCGCCCGGGTCGTGGCCCTGGGCAAGCCGACCGACCGCGAGCAGGGGGAGTGGTACTTCCAGCGGTACGTCACCCACCTGCCCACCGCCGGTGAGATCGTCATGTTCGACCGGTCCTGGTACAACCGCGCGGGCGTGGAGCGGGTGATGGGCTACTGCGACCAGGAGCAGTACGACCGGTTCATCCGCCAGGCGCCCGCCTTCGAGCGGATGCTCGTCGACGACGGGGTGCTGCTGGTCAAGCTGTGGTTCTCGGTGTCGCGGGCGGAGCAGCGCACCCGGTTCATCATCCGCCAGGTCGACCCGGTCCGGCAGTGGAAGCTCAGCGCCAACGACATCGAGTCCCTGGACCGGTGGGACGCCTACACCAAGGCGAAGGTGGAGATGTTCCGCGCCACCGACACCGCGGAGGCGCCGTGGACCGTGGTCAAGAGCAACGACAAGAAGCGCGCCCGGGTCGAGGCGATGCGCAGCGTCCTGGCCCGCTTCGACTACAGCGACCGGAACCCGGAGGCCATCGGCAGCCCGGACCCGCGCATCGTCGGCCCGGCCGCCACCCTCCTGGAGGCGGGGGAGGACGACACCGACCTGACCCCGACCCCACTCGCGGCGGCCCCCGCGGCCGACCACGGCCCCGGTGAGCACCCCGAGCGGAAAGTCCACGTGGGCTGACCGGCGGTGCGGGCCGCCGATCCGGCGATTGTCCACATGGTCCTTGTGTGGTCGGCGAATCGCACACAGCAAAGGCCCGACGCCGGGGCGTCGGGCCTTCGTCCGTCAGGAACCGGAGTCGGTCAGGGGCGGAGCCGGACCTCCGGAGCGTGATCAGTACCAGAGCTGGTTACCGCCGATGTAGCAGTCCCACATGCCGACCGGGGCGCCGTTGTTGTTGTCGTAGTTCAGGATTTCCAGGCACTTGCTGTTCTGCAGCGACCGGATGTCCGCACCCAGGGAGTACCACTTCTGGTTGGACCCACCGGTGCAGTCCCACAGGCCCACCGCGGCGCCGTTGTTGTTGTTGAAGCCCAGGATCTCCAGGCACTTGCCGTTCCAGACCGACCGCAGCTCGCCCGCCGCGGTGAAGACCCACTGCTGGTTGGTGCCGCCGTGGCAGTCCCACATGCCCGCGGGCGCGCCGTTGTAGTTGGTCCAGCTCAGCACTTCCAGGCACTTGCCGTTCATGTTCGAGCGGACGGTGTTGCCCGCGGCCTGGGTGCCCAGCGTGGTCGTGCCGCCGTTCTCCACCGCCATCGCGGGCGCCCCGACCGTCCCCACCAGCAGCGCCATGGCCCCCAGGAAAGCCACCAGCAGCAGCCGCATCCGTCGCTTCATCCGGTTCTCCTCGTGATCGTCGCGCGGCCGGGTCCTCCCCGGCCGCGGTTCACACGATGCGCGGCCGTTCGTGTGAACCTGTTGTGGATTCGTGCATTCCGCCCGTCAGGGGCGCTATCCAGTACACGTCGGCAACGGTGCTGGGGGGGCTTGCGGTGGTTCGGTTCGCTCTGCTGGGGGAGATGACCGCCGAGGTCGACGGCAGGACCGCCGACCTCGGACCGGCGCGGCAGCGGTGCGTGCTCGCCGCGCTGGCCGTCGACGCGGGGCGGGCCGTGCCGGGTGACGTGCTCGCCGAGCGCGTGTGGGGCGCGGCCGTGCCCCGGCGGGTCCGGCCGACGCTGTCGAGCTACGTCTCGCGGCTGCGCCAGGCGCTCGCGGGCACCGACCCGGTCGACATCGTGCGCCGCTCCGGCGGCTACGCGCTGGTGGTCGAGGAGACCGCGGTCGACCTGCACCGGTTCCGGTCGCTGTGCGCGCAGGCACGCGCCGAGCCGGACGACCGGCTGGCCGAGGCGGTGCTGACCGAGGCGCTGGACCTGTGGCGCGGTCCGGCGCTGGCCGGGCTGGACGGCGAGTGGGCGCTCGCCGAGCGGGCCCGGCTGCACCAGGAGCGGCTCGGCGCCGAGAGCGACCGCACCGACCTGCGGCTGCGGCTGGGCCACCGCGGCGGTCTGGTCGCCGAGCTGGCCTCCCGCAACGCCGAGCACCCGTTCGACGAGCGGATCGCCGAGCAGTACCTGCTGGCCCTGCACCGCGCGGGCCGCACCGCGGACGCCCTGGAGGCCTACCACCGGGTGCGGACCCTGCTGGCCGAGGAGCTGGGCGCCGACCCCGGCCTGCCGCTGCGCCGCCTGCACCAGCGCATCCTCGCCGCCGATCCCGCCCTCAGCGCCGAGACCACCACCCGCGACGGCCTCGAGGTGGTCCCGCGCCAGCTACCCGCCGCCCCGGGGTCGTTCACCGGCCGCGCCCGGGAACTGGCGCTGCTGGACGCGCGGCAGTCGGTGTCGGCCGACGGGCGGGCCGCGATCTGCGTGCTCACCGGCGCGGGTGGGGTCGGCAAGAGCTGGCTGGCGCTGCGCTGGGCGCACCTGCGCCTCGACCGGTTCCCCGACGGCCACCTGTTCGTCGACCTGCGCGGGTTCAGCCCGGTCGGCGAACCGCTGGCCCCCGGGGCGGTGCTGCACGAGTTCCTCCAGGCCCTGGGCGTGGACCCGGTGCGCATCCCGGCCGACCTGGAGGCGCGGGTGGGCCGCTACCGCAGCCTGGTGGCCGACCGGCGGATGCTGGTCGTGCTGGACAACGCCCGCGACACCGCCCAGGTGCTGCCGCTGCTGCCCGGCGGCGCCACCTGCGCGGTCCTGGTCACCAGCCGCGACCGGCTGGCCGGGCTGATCACCTCGGTCGGCGCCCGGCCGGTGCCCGTGCCGGTGCTCACCCGCGCCGAGGCGACCGACGTGCTGGCCGAGCACCTCGGGCGCGACCGGCTGGCCGCGGAGCCGGACGCGGCGGACGAACTGGTGGACCACTGCGCCGGTCTGCCGCTGGCGCTGGCCATCGTGGCCAACCGCGCGGTCGCCCACCCCGGGTTCCCGCTGGGCACCTGGACCGCCGAGCTGCGCGACACCGCCACCCGGCTGACCGCCCTCGACGGCGGCGAGCCCGCGACGAGCGCGGCGGCGGTGCTGTCCTGGTCGTTCCGCTCGCTGACCGACGCGCAGCAGCGGGTGCTCGGCCTGCTGGGCTGGGCGCCCGGGCCGGACATCGGCCTGCCCGCCGCCGCCCGCCTGGCCGCGCTGGACCAGGTCGAGACCCGGGCGGTGCTGCGCTCGCTGGAGCAGGTGTCGCTGGTGGAGGAGCACGTGCCCGGCCGGTACCGGATGCACGACCTGGTCCGCCGCACCGCCGCCGACCTGGCCCTGCGGGTGCACCCGGACGGCTGCCTGCGCGCGGCGGTGAAGGGGCTGGTGGAGTACTACGTCCTCGCCGCCCACGCGGCCGACCGGCTGCTGCACCCGCACCGCGAGCGCACCGACTTCGACCCGACCGCCCTGGACTGCCCGCCGCACCCGTTCCCCGACCGCGCCGCGGCCCTGGCCTGGTTCGACGCCGAGCACCTGTGCCTGCTCGCCACCCAGCAGCTCGCCGAGGACGAGGAGTGCCCCGTCGGCGCCTGGTACCTGGCCTGGTACCTCAGCACCTACCACCGCCAGCGCGGCCACCTGCACGAGGACGTCGCGGTGTGGCGGCTCGGCCTCGGCGCCGCCACCCGCCTCGGCGACCCGGCCAGGGAACTCGTCGCCCACCGCGGCCTGGGCTCGGCGTGCGCCAGGGTCGGCGCGCACGCGGAGGCGCTGGAACACCTCAACCGCGCCCTCGCCCTGGCCCGCGACACCGGGGACACCACCGAGCGGGCCCACACCGACCAGGCCTTGGCGCAGGTGTGGCACCAGCGCGGCGAGAACGAACGAGCCCTCGACCACACCAGCCGGGCCCTGCTGCGGTACGCGGCGGAGGGCGACCCGGCCCGCGAGGCCGAGGCGCTCAGCGACACCGGCTGGTACCTGGCCCTGCTCGGCCGCTACGCCGAGGGGAGGGTGGCCTGCGAGGCCGCGCTGTCCTGGTTCCGCCGCCACGGCCACCGCAGCCGCGAAGCCGCCGTCCGCGACACCCTGGGCGTCATCGCCCGCCGCACCGGCAGGCACGGCGAGGCCCTCGACCACCACCGCCACGCCCTCGACCTGCACCGCCTGCTCGGCGACAGCTACGCCGAGGCCGACGCCCTCGACCACCTCGGCCACACCCACCTCGCCCTGGGCGGGCGGGCGCGGGCGGGGGAGAGCTGGCAGCGGGCCCTGGAGCTGTACCGGTCCCAGCACCGCGAACGGGAGGCCGAACGCGTCGCCGACCACCTCGGCGCGTGACCCTCACCCCACCGGGCCGAGGCGGGGATCGACGTGGACCTTCGGCCCGGGCCCGGCCCCCACCGGGCGCCACCCGGACAGCACCCGCCCCACGTCGTCGAGCCCGACCGTGGCCGCGACCAGGCCGCGCGGGTCCACCGCCCCGGAGGCGTAGGCGTCGATCGTGGCCGCCAGGGCGGGGGACGCACCCAGGATGCCCACCGCGGTCACGTCCTTGAGCGCCAACGCCCGGGTGTCGACCGCGCTGGGCGACCCCGCCAGACCGACGTAGACCACCCGCTTGCCCGGCTCCACCGACTCGACCGCCAACGCGGGCAGCACCGGGGAGTTCGAGGCGTCGACCACGGCGTCGAACGGCACCGCGGGCAGCGCGTCGGCGGTCCACACCCCGGCGAACCCGAGGCCGCGCACGAAGGTCTGGTCCCCGCCCACCGGCCCCACCAGGTGCACCTCCACCCCGCGCGCCCGCGCGAACCAGGCGACGAGCAGCCCGATCGTCCCGGGACCGAGCACCAGGAGCCGATCACCCGCCCGCAGGTCGGCGGCCAGCACGGCGCGCAGCGCAGTGCCCCCCGGCTCCACCAGGGCACCGAGAGGGGCGTCCACGGAGTCCGGCAGCCGGTGCAGCGCGGTCACCGGAACGGCGAGCTGCTCGGCGAGGGCACCGGGGAACCCGCCCCGCACCCCGATCTCGAAGCGGTCCGCGCACACGTGGTGGCGCCCGTCGAGGCACCGGTGACAGCGCCCGCACCCGAGCATGGTGTCCCCGGTGACCCGACGCCCCAGCCACTCCGGGTCCACCCCGTCGCCGACGGCCGTGACAGCGCCGCACCACTCGTGGCCCAACCGCATCGGGTAGGCGGCGTCCCCGGTGTGCAGGTAGCTCATCTCCCCGGTGAAGAACTCCACGTCGGTCCCGCACACCCCCACCCGCTCGACGTCCACGACCACCTGCCCCACCCCGGCGACGGGATCGGGCACGTCCCGCACCTCGGCGCGGCCCGGCCCGGTGACGACCAACGCCCTCATCGAGCGCCGCTCATCCGCCGCCACCCGAGACGGTGGACATGCTCCACCAGTCGTCTTCGGGTACAGGCTGGAAGGGGAACCGGGCTGCCATCGGAGGAGCGATCAGGTTTTCCGGTTCCCCGGCCAACACCTTGCTGACAATGGTTCCGCGGACCAGACCGACGAGGAATTCCACCGCCCCGCAGTCGAACTCCTCGACGACCGGGAAGGTTTCGTCGCACCGCCAGATGCCCCCGTTGGACACGGCGACGGTCCACTCGTCGGGTGACTGGCCGGGTTGGCGGACCCAGAGCAGAAGTTCGTGTGCCGCCCGCGCCCAGGGGATCATCCCCCCGGGTTCGGGGTGGATCGGGTGCGGGACGTCCTCGGGGTGCTCGTCCCGCCAGTCGCGCAACTCGCGCATCTCGGTGCTGAACTGGTACAGGTGGTCCAGTTTGCCCGCAACGGTGTGCGGCGGCAGCACGATCGCCTCACCCAGGTGCAGGTTGGCGGCGTTGAAGGTGCCGGGCGGGAACGTGGCCGGCAACTCCTTGTAGTCCGCGGGCAGTTCCACCCCCAGGTCCGCCTCGACCGCGTCCCAGGCCACCGGCCCGTAGGCCGATCCCCGCCACCCGGTGAGGTCCACCAGTTCCCGCACGAACTCGTCCACCGCGCCGCTCCCGGTCCGCTCGCCTGTCGACGGCACCGGGAGTCGGCCGTGCCCGGGCGGACACCACCGCCCGGGCACGGCCGTACCGGAGCCGTGCCGGGGTCATGGCAGCCGACCGCGTTCCCGTTGTCAAGACCTGTGGTGCCTACCCGATCGCCTTGGTGAGGGCGGCGTAGTAGCCGTTCTTCTGGCCCGCCGCGGTGGGGTGGTAGGACTCGGCGACCGCCAGCGGGCGGATGCCGTGGATCCACGGGTTGACCGTGCACACGCCGTGCCCGGCGAACTCGTCGCGCACGTCCTCGTAGGTGAACCCGGCGCTGCGGGCGCGGTCGGCGATGATCTCGGCGAGGCTGTCGGCGGCCTTGTTGAGCGCGGTGCGCTTGGTCTGGCTGATCGTGCAGAACGCCGGGCCCGAGGCGAACAGGCGCGGGTAGCCCAGGACGACGACCTCGGCCCGGGGCGAGCGGGTCTTGATCTCGGCGTAGGTCGTGTCCAGCTTGCCGGGCAGCGCGGTGGTGGCGGTGGCCGTGGACTTGGCGATCTGGTCGGTGCACGCGGCGTCGGAGCCGAAGGTGCAGGTGGTGACCACCGAGGCGAAGCCGACGTCGTTGCCGCCGATGGAGATGGTGACCAGGCCGGTGTCGGCGGTCAGCGCCTGCACCTGCTTGCCGAGCACGTCCTCCACCTTCGCGCCCGCGCACGCGACGAACGACAGCGCCGTCCCCGGGTGCGCCTTGGCGTACAGCTCCGGGTAGGCGTTGGCGCTGCGCAGGCACGCCCCGCTGGACCCGTACGCCCCCGCGCCGTCGCCGGAGGAGTAGGAGTCGCCCAGTGCGACGTACCCCCGCGTCGCGGCGTTCGCGGGCGAGAGGCCGCCCGCGGCGACGACGGCGCCTGCCGCGACGGTGAGCGCCAGGGCCGCGGCGCTGCGGCGGATCTTCGTCATCTGCTGTTCTCCTCGGCGGTTGGTCACGTCTGTCCGATGTGATCCGGTGCACAGGATAGGCACGGGCGTCGGCGGCCCGGCATCGGCAGAACTACGTAAAAACACTCGGTCCGACGGCCTGCCCGGGTTGACGGTGACGGGGTCCACTGCGACTATTCCTAACGACTGTTAGGGAGTGTGCGATGGTTCCGGACAGCTCGATTTCGGCCACCGATGTCCTGGACGGGGTGGGTCGTTCGCGGCTCGGGGTCGAGCTGACGAGGTGCTTCGGCAGGCACCGGGAGGTGGCCGAGGCCCGTCGGCTGCTGGGCTCCGGGCGGCTCGTGACGCTGGCGGGCCCCGGCGGGGTCGGCAAGACCAGGCTCGCGGCCCAGGTGACCAGGGAAGTGGCACCCGAGCACCCCGACGGGGTCCTGCTCGTGGAACTGGCGGAGTTGCGCGACGGCGCGTTGCAGGCCGACCTGGTGGCGCAGTTGCTGGGGCTGCGCGCCCAGTCGGGCCGCTCGGCCACCGACAGGGTGCTCGACCACCTGCGTGAGCGCGCGGTGCTGCTGGTGCTGGACAACTGCGAGCACCTGGTGGACGACTGCGCCACCTTCGTCCACCAGGTGCTGACCACGTGCCCGAGGGTGGTGGTGCTGGCCACCAGCAGGCAATCCCTCGGCGTGCCGGGCGAACAGGTGCTGCGGGTGCCGCCGTTGCCGGTCCCGGGCCCCGGGGACACCTCCGACCCGGAGCGGCTGGCCCGGTACGACGGCGTGCGGCTCTTCGTGGACCGGGCCACCGCCGTGCACCCGGGGTTCCGGATCACCGAGGGCAACCGCGAGGACGTGGCGCGGCTGTGCGGGCGGCTCGACGGCCTGCCGCTGGCCATCGAACTGGCCGCCGCGCGCATCCAGGGCCTGTCGCCGCGGCAGATCGCGGAGCGGCTGGGCAACAGCCTGGCGCTGTTGACCAACGGCAGCCGCACCGCACCCGAGCGGCAGCAGACCCTGCGCACGACCGTCGACTGGAGCCACGGGCTGTGCTCGGCGGCCGAGCGGCTGGTGTGGGCGCGGCTGTCGGTCTTCGCGGGCTCGTTCGACCTGGCGGCGGCCGAGCACGTGTGCGCGGGCTCCGGGGTGGACGCGGACGCCGTGTGCGGTGTGGTCGACGCCCTGGTGGACAAGTCCGTGCTCCAGCGCGTGGAGGCCGACGACGGTGACGTCCGGTACCGGATGCTGGAAGCCCTGCGGGAGTACGGCCACGAGCGGCTGGAGCGGTCCGGTGCCCTCGACGGGGCGCTGCGGCGGCACCGGGACTGGTTCGACCGGCTCACCCACCTGGCCGACGCGCGGTGGGCGGGCCCGGAGCAGGCGCTGTGGGGGCGGCGGCTGCGGCGGGAGCAGGCGAACCTGCGGGCCGCCCTGGGCTGGTCGGTCGCCGAACCCGGGCAGGCCGGGGTGGCGCTGCGCATGGCGGCCCGGGTCGACGAGCACTGGACGCTGCTCGGCCTCGACACCGAGGCCCAGCGGTGGCTGGACCGCGCGCTGGCCGCCGCCCCTGCCGACCACCCCGACCGCCCGTTCGCGCTGGCCACCGCCGCGCTGCACGCCCTGTGGTGCTGCGACGTGGAGGCCGCGTCCGCGTCGCTGACCGAGGCCGAACACCTCGCCGCCGCGATCGGCGACGACCTGCTCACCGCGCAGATCACCAGCGTCCGCGTCCTGGAGGTGATGCTGCGCCGCGACCCCCGGGCGGCGGACCTGGCCGAGGAGTGCGTCCCCGTGCTGCGCGCCCACGGCGACCTGCGCCGCGAACTGCGGACCCTGGCGCTGCACGGCATCGTCGCCGCGTACAACGGCGACGTGGCAACCGGTCGCGAGAAGCTGCGCCGCGTGATCGCCCGCGGCGAGGCGGGCGGCGGGAGCCACTACCGCGACATGGCCCTGTTCGGCCTCGCCCTCATCGAGGTCAAGTTCGGCGACGTGGGCGCCGCGACCGCCGCGGCCCGCACCGCCCTCGCGTCGAGCACGCTGAACAGCCCGTTCGGGGACGCCTTCCACCTCGAAACCCTCGCCTGGGCCGCCTGCAAGCGCGACCAGCACGAACGGGCCGCGACCCTGTTCGGCGCCGCGGCCACCGCCTGGGAACGCCTCGCGTCCCCCATCGCGCACGTCGTGGCCCGCCCGCACCGCGAATTCACCGGGATCACCAGGGAAGCACTGGGCGACCGGCGGTTCGACAGCGCCCACAGCCGGGGGCGGGCGCTGACGCCGGAACGGGCGCGGCGCCTCGCGCTCGACGAGACCACCGAGGAGTCCCCGGCCGCCGACCCGGACCACAACCCCCTGTCCAGGCGGGAACGGGAGGTCGCCCGCCTGGTGGCGCAGGGACTGTCCAACCGCGACATCGCCGCCCGGCTCCGCATCTCACCGCGCACGGCCGAGACCCACGTCCAGCACATCCTCGTCAAGCTCGACTTCACCAAGCGCTCCCAGATCGCGGTGTGGGTCACCCTCAGACGGGACGAGGCCCCGGAAACCACCGGAGGTGACGCTCCTTCCGCGGCGTGAGTCCCCGGTCACGAGCGTTCAGCCCTCGGCAGGTGTGGGTAATTCCGTTGCCGGTATCCAGGGTCGCGGACATCCTGACCGGCAGGAGGTGGTACGGGTGCCCGGTGTCCTCGTGACCCTGTCGGTGCGCGACCTGCGCCCAGGCGATCTGGAGTGGTGTTCGTGGTCCGGCACGGCGCTGCACCTGACCCAGGTCGCGCGCGAGGTGAAGCGCGCTCGTACCGGCGTCGCGGACTACTTGGCGGTGTGTCCGCCGTCCGACTTGCCCGTGGCGATCGGTGGGGTCGACTTCGAGGTGCGCCCGGGAGCGGGAACCCTGTGGCAGCTGGCCGTGCACCCGGCGTTGCAGTCGTGCGGGATCGGCAGTCTCCTGGTTCGCGCGGCTGAGCAGCGCATCACCGCTCGGGGTCTGCGCCGCGCGGAGTTGAGCGTGGAGGAGGACAACCCCCGCGCTCGGGCGCTGTACGAGCGGCTCGGTTACACCGCCTACGGCAGTGAACCCGACGCCTGGGACGAGGAGGCCCCGGGCGGCGGGATCCGACGTTACGAGACGGTCTGCACGGTGATGCGGAAACCGTTGCCGTGACCGTTCGAGCACCGCTTCACGCCGAGGCGGTGATTCGTCGGATCCCCACCATTCCCGCGGCGATGCTGCGGGACAGGTGGAAGCCCGTGCGGTCGCTGCCGACCACGGCCCGGTCGCGGCTGGTGAACGCCAGCAGGGTGCCGTCGGGGGGACCAGGTCAGGTCGCCGCCCGCGTCCCCCGGGCCGCGGGTCAGCGGGATCATCCACTGCGCGGTCCGGTCGTACACCCCGATCGTGCAGGTGGCGAGACGGTCACCGCGTGCGTGCCGACCGCGTCGGTCACCCCCGAGACGGCCAGGGACATACCTGACCCGTTCACCGCGTTGAGCGGAATGCCGTTACCCGCCGTACCCCGGCCCGCGCGGTGGCGGACCGGGGCACGGGGTGGGTCAGGGCTTGAACAGCAGGTACTCGTAGGTGAAGCCGGAGCCGCAGTTGGAACCCTGGCGGGTGGCGGTGTAGGACCAGCCGGTGGGCGGGTAGCAGGCCCAGACCCCGTTGACCGGGATGACGATGTTGTACTCGTAGGTCAGGCCCGAGCCGCAGTTGGAACCCTGGCGGACACCGTAGTAGGTGTGGCCGGACAGGACCGTGCACATCCAGGTGCCGGTGCTGGGGGTGGCGAGGTTGTACTCCCACGACAGGCTGGAGGTGTTGCAGTTGCTGCCCTGGCGGGCGCCGGTGTAGGACCAGCCGGACGGGACGGTGCAGGCCCAGAGGCCGTTCGAGGGTGCGGTGACGTTGTACTCGTAGGAGAAGCCACCGCAGTTGCTGCTCAGGCGAACGCCGGTGTAGGTGCTGCCCGCCGGGATCGAGCACGCCCACACACCGCTGGTCCCGGCGGGTGCCGCCGACGCCGTCGCGGGCGCCAGGCCCAGGGCCAGCAGCACGACGCCGAACGCGAACCCGAGCAACCGTCTGCAACTCGACACGGGGAATCCTTCCGTCAGCGGAACGCTTGCCGGTCGAGCAAACCAGGCACCGCACCGGTGATCATCCGCCACCGGGGTGGTGCGGGCCGCCATTGGGGTGATCACGCCGGATCCCCTGCGGCAGAACAGGTTGCGCCGATCTGGCCGCTGTCGGACACCCGGGCGCATCCCGTCGCGCCGGGGTACACCCCGCGCGTTCAGGGCGCGGTGGGCGGCGGTTGTCCCGAGGCCGGGAGGATCAGCGGGGTGCGGTTGGCGAGCACGTACAGCCAGCGCCCGCCCCGCAGGTGCTGCACCGCGGCCGCCCCGGTCCGGTAGCCGTCGGGCAGGGGGTGGCGGGTGCGCAGCAGCGCGGTGCCCGTGCCGTCGGCGAACTCGACGTGGAAGCTGTTCGGGGTGCGGGCGGTGACCGTGCCGGTGCGCCAGGGGCCGCGGGCCACCCGGCGGGTCTGGGCGGCTCCGAACGCGAAGACAGCGACCATCAGGCCGCCGACGGCGGTACCCGCCGCCGAGTAGGCGATGAGCCTGCCGTGCAGGGAGTCACCCGGGGCGGTGACCTCGGTGGGGTCCTCCGGGTCGTAGAACACCTCGATGTCCTGCCCCACCCTGCCGTCGGCGTCGCGCAGACCGGTCCGGTACTCGTGCCCGCCCACGGTCAGCACCAGGTCGAGCGTGTGCCCGCCGCGGTGGCCGTGCCGGGCCTCGACGTGGGCGGTCGTGGGCTGCTTGCGGCCGTCGAACGCGGACTGGTCGGTCCACGCCCACACCAGGACGCCCAAGCCCACCGCGAACAGCACGGCGAACCCGGTGAACAGCTTGCGCCTGCGGGGCCTGCTCGCCCGGTACGCCCGCAGCGCGGCCCCGGGCAGGTCTTCCGGCGGTGGGGGTTGCTCACTCACGACCGGTAGGAGTCCGCTGCCGCCTCTTCGGTTCCCGGTCCGACGCCCCGGGAGAGGACTCCCTGCTCAGGCCGGGTGCGTGGGCGCGGGCGGTGCGTCGATCGCCTCCGCGTCCACGAGCAGCCGGTGGGCCTCGTCGTAGCGGTCCGGTGCCACCAGCAGCCGCTGCTCCACCACGCCGATCGAACCCTCCAGCGACGCGTCGTGCGCGTGGGCGAGGTGGTGGTGGATGCCCGCCTCGGCCAGCAGCGAGGCCGCGAACGACAGCAGCACGGGGTTGTTGGACCTGATGATCTCTCGCATGCCCACCTCACTGGTCGCGGTCGTGCCCGGGAGCGCCGGACCCGCTGTGGGGCCCAGGGTAGCCAATTCCGGGCCGGTGGCGGCGCCCGATGGGCACCCGGTCAGGGCGTGCGGCTCCCGGCGGGGAGCTGGCCCGCGCCGGTCGGCTCGGGCACGTACGCGGGCACCGGCGGCATCGTGACGGTCTCGGAGTTCGCGTCGTCAGCGGGCTCCGTGTCGTCGGTGCGCTCCGAACGGGCGCGCAACCAGCCGATGACCCGCCTGCCGTAGTCGATCATCGGCAGCTCGACCCACCGGTAGAGCACCTCGGCCATGGCCAGCGACGCGAACAGGATCGCCACCGCCGTCCTGGTGCGCCCGTCCTGCAGCGTCGGAACCGAGGACAGCACCACGATGGCGGCGATGTGCTGCACCAGGTAGAGCGAGTACGACCGCTGCCCCAGCCACACCATCGGCCGCAGCGACAGCAGCCACGCCGCCGGCCCCCGGCCCGGGGCGATGGCGGCGATCAGCAGGACGACCGGCAGGGCGTAGATCGCGATCGCCGTGACCTCGCCCACCTGCCGGATGCCCCACGGCAGGGCCAGGTGCGCGCAGACGAACACCAGCGCCGCCGCGGTGGCGACCACCGGGTGGGTCACCCAGCGCAGCGCCGCCCAACCGCGCGGGTCGTGCAGCACGATCGCCAGCACGCAGCCCGCCAGGATGACCTCGTAGTGCACCGTCAACCCGCCCATGGTCGACGTCATGCCCAGCGCCAGCGCGATCGCGGCCAGCGCCAGGCCGAGCCTGCGGCTGAAGCGCATGGCGGGCACGGCGAACACCAGCAGCGGCCACACCAGGTAGAACTTCTGCTCCACCCCCAACGTCCACGACTGCCCGTAGAGGTGCACCGGCCCCACCCAGTGCAACGGCCCCGGCGCGACCAGGTCGTTGTTGAACGTCAGGTAGAGCGGCAACTGGTCGGGCAGCAGCGCGAACGCGGGCTCCCGCCGCAAGTACAGCAACACCACGATGAACGCGAGCACGACGAAGTACACCGGCATGATCCGGAACGCCCGCCGCAGGTAGAACTCCCGCAGCGACACCCGCCCCGTCCGCGACTCCTCGCGCAGCGCCAGCGTGGTGATCAGGAAACCGGTGAGCACGAAGAACAACTGCACCCCGGCCCAGCCGGACAGCCAGGCCCAGGACGGCCCGCCGAAGTGCACCAGGATGACCATCGCCGCCGCGACGGCCCGCAGCCCGTCCAGGGCGGGGAACCGTCGCAGTGCCAAGTACTCGGCATGGCTCATCATCCGCACGCGCGCACTCCTCATCCCCCAGTGACGAGAGGGCACCTTATACCACGTTCAGGGCCCGGTTTCGCCTGGCCCGCGCGGTGGAGAACCCACCCGGGCACAACCGAACGACCGGCGCTCTCGAACACGGCAGGCGGAACCCGCCGGTGCACGCCGCGAACTACGAAGGCAGCACGCAGAACTCATTGCCATCGGGATCAGCCATGACCACCCGCTCAACCCCACCCGGACCGGTGTCGAGCACCCTCGCCCCGAGGGAAACCAGCCGATCGACCTCCGCCCCCTGATCGCCTGCCCCCGGAACGAGGTCGAAGTGCAACCGGTTCTTCCCGGTCTTCACCGCCACCGGCGGACCACCCCAGGTGAGCTTCGGACCACCCAGGGGCGAGCGGATCGCAGTCTCCTCATCCTGGTCCCACACCAGCGGCCACCCCAACGCCGCACTCCAGAAGTAACCGACCTCCTGCGACCCGTCACAGGCGAGCGCTCCGACGAAACCGCACTCGGCCAGGAAGTTGTTGCCCGGTTCGATGACGCAGAACTCGTTGCCCTCGGGGTCCGCGAGCACGACGTGCCCCTCCTCGGGGCGCTGACCGACGTCGATGTGCCGCGCCCCGAGGTCGAGCGCCCTGGCCACCGTCTCCCGCTGGTCGTCCAGGGAGGTGCTGGTCAGGTCGAAGTGCGCCTGGTTCTGCCCGGTCTTCCGCTCCCGGCTCGGCAGGAACCGGAGCCGGAACCCGGTGTCGTCAACCGGGACGAGGGTGATGCCGTCCCGGGGGTCGTCACCGTGCTCCCACCCCAGGACACCCGCCCAGAAGCGGGCGAGGCCGTCGGGGTCGTTCGCGTCGAAGCAGAGCGCGTGGAGGTGACAGGTCATCCCGCTCCGCACCTCCGATCTGGTGAGTCGGGGCCGCAGGCGGACCGGGTCCCGCGCCCGTGGCGGACGCAACGCTAGGCGTTCGGGAACCCCGGCGCACGGGAATAAGCCCCCAGGTCAACGCAGTGCACGGACGTCGAGCAAGTGCCCGATGGACCCCGCGCCGTCAGTGCCAGTGGTGCTCGTGGGCGTCGAGGTCCTCCCACGGCGGCAGCGGGTCGTCGTAGCGCTGCCAGGCGGTGGGGCCCTCGGCCAGTTCGGTGTCGGTGAGCAGGGCCGGGTCGAGGCGGCGGCGCGGCTCTTCCCGGTCGAGGTCGATGCCGATGAAGACCAGTTCCTGGCGGGCGGTGTGGTGGTCGAGGAGTTCGCCGGGCTCGATGGTGAGGGTGGGGCCCGCCTGGGACCAGACCGCGAGGGTGTGCGGGCGGCTGGCGAGGTGGCAGAAGCCCTTGCTGCGGGTCACCCCCTCCCAGTCGGCCAGGGCGGTGGCGAGCCGGGTGGGGTGGAACGGGCGGTCCGCGCGGTAGGTGACCGAGCGGATGCCGTACTCCTCGGTTTCCGGGGTGTGCGAGCCTGCCAGCTCCCGGGTCCAGCCGGGCGCCTCTGCGGCCGTGACGGGGTCGTAGCGGCCGGTGTCGAGGACCTCGGACAGGGGGACGGCGCCGCGGTGGGAGCGGACCAGTCGGGCGCCGGGGTTGAGCGCGCGGAGCAGGCCCTCGGTGGTGGCGAGTTGTTCGGTGGTGGCGAGGTCGGTCTTGTTGAGGACCAGGACGTCGGCGAACTCGACCTGGTCGACCAGCAGGTCGGAGATGCCGCGTTCGTCGCCGTCGGCGGCGGCGAGGCCGCGTTCGTCGAGCCGGTCGCCGCGCCGGACCTCGGCGAGGAAGCCCGCGGCGTCGACGACGGTGACCATGGTGTCGAGGCGGGCGTGGTCGGACAGGCTGGTGCCGTCGTCGAAGGTCCACTCGAAGGTCGCCGCGACCGGCATGGGCTCGGAGATGCCGGTGGACTCGATCAGGATGGTGTCGAAGCGGCCCTCGCGGGCCAGCGCCCCGACGCTGTCGAGCAGGTCTTCGCGCAGGGTGCAGCAGATGCAGCCGTTGGTCAGCTCGACCAGCCGCTCACCGCCGCGGCCGGAGACGAGCGCGGCGTCGATGTTGACCTCGCTCATGTCGTTGACCACCACGGCCACCCGGCGCCCCTCCCGGTTGGTCAGGACGTGGTTGAGCAGGGTGGTCTTGCCCGCGCCGAGGAAGCCGGACAGGACGGTGACGGGAACGCGCGCGTCTGCGGTCATGTGAACCTGGTGATCCTCGTGGTGGGCACGGGACCGGGGACGCGGTGCGCCTGCCCGGACCTCCGTGAAAACGACAATCGTTTCCATCAGAATAGCCCACGGGTCCGACGCCGAGAGGCGGCCGTGCCCTGCCGCGGCACGCTTGACCAGGTTGTCGCGAGTTGCGGAACGGCGGTGCTGGTGGGGTGAGGGCTCCCCGGCACCGGGCTGAGCCCCCTCGCCGATGCCGGGGAAGAGGTCTAGTGGTCGTCGTAGTGGTCACCGTGCTCGGCGTGCCGGTGACCGTCGTGCAGGTAGTCGACGTGGTCGCCGTGGGGGACCGCCTCGTGGCCGCAGCCCGCGCTGTGCTGGTGGTCGTGGCCCTCGTGCACCGCGTGGCCCGCGGGCTCGCACTCGTCCCAGTGGCCGTCGTGCTGGCGGTGCAGGTGGCCGTCGTGGGCGTACTCGACGTGGTCACCGTGCTCGACGACCTGGTGGCCGCAGCCGTCACCGTGCACGTGGTCGTGGCCGGTGTGCTCCAGGTGGGTGGTCATGGTTTGTCTCCTATTACCCGTGTGTAGCAATCTTGTTGACGCAGAGTAGCAACATATTCCAAGTCGTGCATGGTTGCGTGCGTTCTCGATCCGGTGAGCCGGATGCGTCCACTGGTAACTCGGAGTCGTCACGGGGATGACTTGGGGACGGTGTTCGACTGTCGACCTCCCCGGCCACGGCCCCACACCTGCGGTGGGGGCGCTGTCGCCCAGGTCGTGCTCACCCGGGAGCCGGTGCGGTTCGCGTCGTTCGCCCCCGCCAACTGCGACACCCGATTCCGCCGGTCAGCGCCTGCTCGCGTAGCGCAGGACCACCACGCCCCCGGCGAAGCGGCGTTCGTCGACCAGGTCGAGGTCGACGTGGACGCCGTCGGGGAAGAAGCGCTTCCCGCCGCCCACCAGCACCGGGCAGATGATCTGGTGGTACTCGTCGACGAGGCCCGCGCGGATGGCCTGGGCGGCGAGGTCCGGCCCGTCGACGGTGAGGTCGTGGTCGGTTTCGGCCTTGAGGCGGCGGACGGCGTCGGGGTCGAACTCCCGGACGAGGCGGGTCCGGGCGCTGGAGACCTCGGTCAGGGTGCGGGAGTGGACGACCTTGTCCGTCGCCTGCCACTGCCTCGCCCACTCCAGCACCACCGGTGGCTGGTCGGGGACGTCGTACGCCGTTTCCCAGTACAGCATCGTCTCGTACATCCGCCGCCCGTAGAGGAACGTGCCCACCGACGCGGCGAGTTCGTT
This sequence comes from Actinokineospora sp. PR83, assembly GCF_021056305.1. Taxonomy (NCBI): domain Bacteria; kingdom Bacillati; phylum Actinomycetota; class Actinomycetes; order Pseudonocardiales; family Pseudonocardiaceae; genus Actinokineospora; species Actinokineospora sp. PR83. The sequence goes on along the minus strand of NZ_JAJCXD010000035.1, from coordinate 79,982 downwards.
GATGTGGCCGTGCAGTTCCTCGTCGTCGGGGGCGCCCCACGCGAACTCGCCGTCGGCGTCCTCGACGTACCCGTCCAGCGAGGTGATCATCGAGTAGATCAGCTTGCCCATCGCGGCTCCCGTCCGAAGGTCGTGGTCAGATCATCCACGGCACCGGTCGCCGGTCAGCCCGCGGTGGCGGTGACCAGCCAGCAGGCGGCGGTGAAGCGGACCTCCGCGCCGTGCACGAACGGGTCGAAGGCGCCGCGGATCGACTCCACCACCCGGACCCGGGTCTGCTCGTCCTCCTTCTGCAGGGCCAGGCCGACGGGGCCGAGCAGGCTCAGGTAGCGGACCAGCTCGGGTTCCGGGAAGGCGCAGACCACGTCGAGCGGCCGGATGTCGACGCCGGTCCACCCGCTCCGGTCGAGGACGCGGCGCACCCGGTCGGCGTCCCCGAAGGCGAACTGGCCGGGCCCGTCCGGGTCCCTGGCGGGCAGGTCCGGCAGGAGCGGCGCCGCGGCCCGCTCCGCCGTCGTCATGAACGGGTTGTCCGCCGCGCCGCGCCACACGACCGCGCGGAGCTGTCCGCCGCCGCTCACCGCGCGGCGCAGGTTCGCGAAGGCCCGGACCGGGTCCTGGAAGAACATCACGCCGAACCGGGAGACCACCAGGTCGAAGGACGCGGGCTCGAACGGGTGCACCTGCGCGTCGGCCCGGACGAAGGTCGCCCCCGGCTCGGTCCGCGCCCTGGCCGCGGCGATCACCGGTTCGGAGATGTCGACGCCGACGCACGGCTTGCCCAGGGCCCGGGCGATGGCCGCGGTCACCCCGCCCGTCCCGCAACCCACGTCGAGCACGCGGCTGGGGGAGGTGTCCCGCGCGGCGTCGACCAGCAGGTCCTGCAGCGGCTGGAACATCAACTCCAGCAACCCCTGCGCCTGTACCCAGGACTGCCCGGCCGACCCGCCCCACAGCGCGGCCTGCTCGCGATTGGTCTCGCGCACGTCCATTCCCCACTCCTTGTCCTCGTCCGACCGACAGCCCTACCCTGTCACCTCAAGCTGACTTGAGGTCAAGGTGCGATGGCGGAACTGGACATCACGGCGGTGGTCCGCAGCTCCGGCCTGCCCGCCTCCACGCTGCGGTACTACGAGGAGCGGGGGCTGATCGCCTCGACCGGCCGCAACGGCCTCAAGCGCGTCTTCGACGAGGGGGTCCTGGAACGCCTGGCCCTGATCGCGGTCGGCCGGGCCGCGGGCTTCACCCTCGACGACATCGCCCGCATGTTCGGCCCGGACGGCCGCCCCGCCCTCGACCGGGAGGTGCTCACCGCCAAGGCCGACGAGCTCGACGCGACCATCGCCGACCTCACCGCCCTGCGCGACGGCCTCCGCCACGCCGCCGCGTGCCCGGCCCCCAGCCACCTGGAGTGCCCCACCTTCCGCGGCATCCTGGACGCCGCCGCCACCGGCGCCCTCCGGGCACCCGGGAGGCAGATCCGGCGGTGACCCCGCGCGCGCGGGGTGGCGTCGTCACCGGCCGGTGGTCAGCCGCACGGGCGGGAGACGGCGGGTGCGTCGCTCGCCGCCCGCCTGCCGATCTCGTGGACCCGGTCGGGCACCGGGTGGTCCGGGGTGAACGCGTTCGGCAGGTCGGGGACGCAGAGCAGGGCCAGGTGCTTGTCCTGCGCCACCCCGCCCGGTGTGAAGCTCAGGGGACCGGTGACGCCCTGGTACGGCTCGTCGCGGGTGTGGTCGGTGATGGCGGTGTACAGGTAGAGCGGGTCCGGGAGGGACTTGTCGCTCTTGCCCGCGATGAGGTCCTGGGTCGTGCGGACCAGCAGCAGGACGGCGTCGTAGGCCAGGCCGACGCGCTCGCCGACCGGGAGCAGCGTGTCCGGCAGGCAGGCGCCCAGGGTGGTGCGGACGTCCTCCAGGAAGTACCGGCGCTCGGAATCCCCGGACGTGACGAGGTTGCCGCAGAACGCCAGGGAGCCCTTGGACACGTACGTCAGCGGCAGGGTCGGCGGGGCGCTGTCGCGGGCCTCGGCGTTGGCCAGGTAGCGGTTGACGGAGTCGTCGCCGATGACGACCGGCAGCTTGCCGGAGCAGTCGCGGTACAGGGTGTCGATGAACTGGGCGAACTCCGAGTACCGGCCGCCGAAGAACACCACGCCGTCGGGGAACCGGTCGGAGCAGACGGGGCGCAGGGACTGCCCGGTCCACGACTGCTCCTCGTACCCGAGGTCCGCAGCCGCGGAATCCCGGCCCAGGTCCTCGCGCAGGGTGTTGACGTAGAGGTCGCCGCGCTCGACGTCCTCGCGGCGCTGGCCGTCGCGGATCGGGCCGAAGGTGAAGTAGTTGAAGATCCGCTGCCTGCGCAGGACGTTGGCCACGTAGTCGACGACGAGTCGGGACTGGTCGGCGTTCGGCGCCGCGATCTGCAGGAAGTGCCCGGACAGCCCGCCGATGCCGTCGGCGGACAGGGTCGGTGCGATGATCGGCAGGTCGGTCACGCCCAGGTCGGCGATCGCCTGCTTGGTCGTCTCCCTGCTCTCCACCAGCCCGACGACGCCCAGCACCGACGAGTCCTCGGCGCGCAACTCCCGCAGCTTCTCCGCGACCGCGCGGGCCGCCCCCATGTTCTGCCCGCCGTTGGCCACGACGATCGACAGGTACGGCGCGTCCGCGCTGGTGGCCGCCGTCGCGTTGGCCCGGTGCTGGGCCACGGCGAAGCCCTGCAACTCCTCCCGCTCCGCGGCGAAGGTCTGGTCGCCCGCCCCCGAGTCGGGTTTGGTGAGCGTGCCGAAGTAGACCAGCGTCATCACCGGGTGGCTCGGGGTCGCCGCCTTGGCCGCCTCGACGCGCCGGTTCTCGGCGAAGATCCCCAACTGCACCTGCCGCAGCCGCTCGTCGGAGCCGAACACCCGGTCGGCGTGGTCGCTGTAGCCGACGCACTCACCGGACTCCCGCGACACGTCGACCCGGCCTGCACCCAGGTGCAGCGGCGCGCACTCCAGGACCAGCGCGCGCAGGCCCACCACCGCCAGGCCCGCCACGAGCACCAGCGGGACCAGCAGGAGCACCAGCCAGTGGGTGAACCACGGTGGCCGCGGCGGTTCCCGGCGCGGGACCAGCGTGGTGACCGCGGCTCGCACCGGGGCGCCGACCGCGCCGACGTCGACGACAAAACCCTTGCCGCGCGGATCGGCCCGCCAGCGGTCCAGGGCGACGGTGACCTCGTCCGCGGTCACGGCATCCCGGCCGAACAGGTCCGCGCCGTGGTCGGCGACCCCCACCGTGGCGATGACGAGGGGGTCGCGCTGCTCCTCGCGCACGCGGTCCACCAACTCCAGCAGCACCCCGCCCGCGTTGGTCGCCGTCGGCCCGAAGAGCACGAGGACGGGCAGGGTGGTGGCCCGCCACGGCCGGACCCGCCACGGCACCCGGTGGAACTCGTCGGCCAGGTCGCGCAGGACCGCGTGGACCAGCAGCCGCCGCGCCTCCGGGGACTCCCGGCGCGTGCCCGACCTGCTCAGGCCGACCGCGAGCGCCCAGATCGACGCCTCGCGGCGTGCCACGTAGGCGCGCCGCATGACCCAGCGCAGCACCCGGCCGGTTCCGGGCAGCCGCCACGCCGTGATCAGCCGGAACACCGCGAGCGGCAGCGCCGCCGACAGGCCCAGCGGGAGGTCGGACCACGTCGCCGTGGCCGTGAACTCGCCTGCGATCTCCGGTCGCTTGGCCAGCAGCCGGGAGTCGTCGCGCACCCGTTTGGCCATCTCGACCCGGTGTTTGCGGCTGTCGGGGCCGAGGCTCTGGTCGAAGACGAAGTCCAGCAGCCAGAAACGGGGGAACCGCGGTTGCTGGCCCCTGCCGAATGCCCCGGTGGCGAACGCGTCGGTGATGGCCTTGAGCAGGGCCCGCAGGTCGTCCGTGGTCGCCGGGGCCGTTCCCCCGACGTCGATCAGCGCGTGCGGGACCTGCCGCGCCCCGTCCGCCCCCAGGCCGTGCGCGATGGCGGCGCGCAGGTCCTCGGCGTTCCCGGTCAGGGTGAAGCCCAGCAGCGGGGGCGGGCCGGGGGTGCTCCGATCGGCCCGCGTGCGCAACTCCGCGATGAGCACGGCCAAGGCCGCGGTGACCACCTCTCGGCGCACCGGTTGCCCGTCCTCCGCCATCTGGTCCCCTCCGCCGCGGGCGCGACGCCCGTCGAATGAAATGGTGATCGACAGCTCGGCGGTACCGTTACGGCCAAAGGAAACCGGGTGCCGAGACCGCTGTCAGTTCACCCGTGCGGGGGAGTGGTCCCGCTGTACTCCACGAGCCGCCGGGCCTGCCGCTCACTGGAACAGGGCGATCGGGCGCACCAGGAGTTCGCCGCGCTCGGCGTTCCACGACTGCACCCGGCCCAGCGCCTGGGCCTTGAACGCGTCGGGTGGGATGTCCTCGCGGCGCAGGCTCTCGGTGCGGCAGTCCAGGCGCACGTGGGCGCCCGCCGACCCGTACGGGGCGACGAGGGTGGTGCGGCCGTCCTCGGTGCCCACCAGGCGGAAGCGGCCCTTGAGCAGGACGTAGGTGTCGACGTCCTGCAGGCGCACCCGGTGCGGGTGGTCCGGGCCCAGCGCCTGCGCCAGCGCGTCGCTGCGGGTGATCGTGCCCGTGGTGAGGTCCACCCGGACCATGCCGTTGCCGGTGGTGAGGCTGCGCAGCACGACGCCGATCAACTCGACCGGGTCGGCGGACTTGATGTAGACCTCGGTGCGCTCCCGGCTGCGGGTGTGGCCGCCCGCGGCGCCGAACCTGACCGCGTCCAACGACATCCTGCCCTCGGAGGCGCTGCCGACGATGTCCTGCACCTCCTTGTCCACCGCCTCGCTGAACCCGTTGGCGCGCGCGATCTCCAACACCGACTCGTCGCGCAGGTAGAGCATGATGCCCGGGCTGTTGGACGACTCGGCGTAGCGGTGGCGGGCCCGCCACATCACCCAGGCGGTCACCAGCGCCACCACCAGGGCCAGCGCGGTCACCCCCCACACCAGCACCCGGAACAGCCAGATGGACCACCACAGCGACCAGTCAACAGCCACGGATCCCCCTCACCGCGTTGAGCAGCGACCCGCCGGTGGCGTCCACCAGCGCGCCGCCGGTGGCCTCGGCGACCCGGCGCAGCTCCACCGGGTCCGCCGCGCCGATCCGCACCGCGAACAGCGGCGGCGCCGGTCGGGGCAGCCCGGCCAGCAGGTCGTCGGCGCTGATGCCCGCGTTGTTCTCCCCGTCGGTCACCAGCACCACCGAGGTCGGGTTCCGGTCGTAGGCCTGCCGCACCGCCGACCAGATCGCCGTGTTCCGCCCGAAGTCGTCCGGCGCGACGGCAGCGGCGAGCCGGTCGAGGTCCGGCTGCCCGCGCACGGTCACGGACCGCTCGTCGAGCGGCTGACCGGCGAACCGCACCACGGTCAGCGTCTCGCCGGGGTGGAACCGGGCGAAGCCGCCGGTGCCGGTGCCGCTCAGCGCGCTGAACACCGACCGCAGACCGGCCGCGCGCTCGCCCGCCATCGACAGCGAGAAGTCCAGCACGAACACCACGTGCGCGGTGGTGGGCTGGTCCCAGACCGCCAGCAGCCGGTCCAGCACGTCCGCGCTCCCCGGCAGGAACATGCCCGTGCCGACGTCGGCGCTCAACCGCCGCTCGCGCGGCACCGCCGGGTCCACGGGTCTGCGCGCGGTGGTGGACATGATCCGCCGCTGGTGCGCAGGGTCGAGCAGCCACGCCACCACCCGGTCGTAGGCGGCGCGCTCGCCCGGGTCGAGCAGCAGCAGCGGGAAGTCCGACAGCACCACGCCGTCGCGCGGGTAGACCAGCTCCAGCGGTTCACCCAGCGAACCCGACGCGTTGAGCATGAGCAGCGCCGACTCGTGGTCGACCACCCCGTCGAGCCGGTCCGCGCTCGCGGCGAACTCCGCGGCCGGGTCGGGGCCGGTCGGCTCCTGCCCGGACCGCAGACCGGCCAGGCGGTCGCAGGTCACGTCCTCGGCGCGCAGCGCCTGCCCGGTGCCCGCCGCGGCCGTCGCCAGGCCGAGCAGGGCGGTCAACCCGACGTCGGACCGGTGCGGGTCCGGCACCGCCAGCCGCAGCTCTCCCGCCGCGACCCGGTCGGCGACGTCGGCCCAGCCCGGGCGCGCGGACACCGCCCGCAGCCGCCGCGCCGCCGCCGGGCGCAGCCCGACGACCACGGGGGAGACCATCGTGCTGGTGGACAGCGGACCCGGCCCGCCGCGGCCCGCCCGCAGCCGGAACAGCGCCTCCGACCCCACCCAGGCCAAGTCGTGCCCAGGTGCCCCCGCGGCCGATTCGACCTCGACGTCCCGGCTGTCGCGCAGGTCGAGTGCGAGGTCGATCCCGGTGTCGCGGCGCAGGTCGGCCAGCAGCGGAGCCAGGTCGCCCAGCTCGCGGTCGGCGAGCACGGTCAGCCGCACCGGGTCGTCGGCGCCCGCCGTGCACCCGGCCAGGGTCGAGGCCACGAGCAGCGCGCACAGCGCCCACCGGGTCAGCACCGCCCCACCGTCTTGATCATTTTCTCCATCAGGTCCAGCGGCGGCAGGAACGTCTCGGTGTCGCCGATCCCGGAGACCGGCATCGGCAGCCCCTTCTCCCGCAGGAACGCGCCGAACTCGCCGCTGGTGCTGACGTCGTCGGTCTCGAACACCCGGAACCCCAGCTCCAGCGCTCGACGGCGCAGCCGCGGGTCGTCGGTGACCAGCTCGCCGACCCGCTCCCCGTTCGGCGTCAGCGCGATCAGCTCCGGCACCGCCTGCACCTGGTCCTCCGGGTAGAGCAGCACCCGGTCGGAGTCCGGCCCGCCGTGCACGTCCTTGGTGCGCACCTGGTGGGCGAGGAACTGGTGCTCGTAGAACACCGACACCGGGGCCAGCCCCCGGCCCTCCGGCGCCAGGTACGCCTGGGCCATGTCGTCACCGGGGAACCCCTGCGCGGTCAGCAGCGGCCTGATCTCCTCGGCCAGCGCGACCGCCTCCGTCTCGTCGGCGGGCGGCCTGCGGTCGTTCGCGGCGAAGGCGGCCATCCCCATGTACGTGCCCGCGGAGTTGGAGTAGCAGACGTCCGACGTCTGGGCGAGCACCCGGTTGCCGTTGCCCAGGGGCGCGTCCCCGCCCAGGCCCTGCCAGGTCTTGCCCGCCCTGGTCAGGTCGAGGAACCCGGAGAGGTTCAGGTTGTAGTACATCGGCGGCTCGACGCCCGGCTGGGGCGTCGCCACCCCGGCCTGGACCAGCGCGTCGGCGTAGGCGCGGTAGGTGCCCAGCACCACGGGGGAGAAGAACGGCTTGTGCGGCTTGACGAACCTGCGCTCGGCCTTGCGCTGCTGCTTGATCAGCAGCGCCGCGGGCTGGCCGGACGGGAAGACGAAGTCGTAGCCGCCGAGGTCACCGGTGGCGACCTCGCGCGAACCCGTCGCGGTCAGGTGCACCTGGATGCCGTTCTCCATCAACACCTCGCGCACCACGGCGTCGTTGAAGAAGTCCTCCTTGGAGGCCATCTTCGCCTCGACCACGACAACGTCGGGGATCGGCGCGGTGATGCCCCCGCTCGCCGACAGCGTGATCGCCCCGGTTACGGCGACCAGCACCGCGGGCACGAGCACCCAGGTGAACCGCTTGCGGCGCAGCACCGAGCGCGGGCGCACCACCAGCAGTGTCGGTTCCTCGGCCACGACCTCCCCTTCCCCCTCGGCAGCCGTGCCGTCCCCCGGACGCGACCTTATCGACGCGACCTCGGGTTGCGGAAGGGCTCGCACCGATCCCCGCGGGGCGGGGGTCAGGTGAGGGGGCCGAAGGACCAGTGGCCGGGCGCGGGCGCGTTCTCGCTCAGGACGAAGTCCTCGAACGCCTGGCACACCACGTCGCGGGACAGGACGCCGTCGCCTCCCTGCGCCGCTCCCGGTACCACCGCCCGGACGACGGCTCGCTGATGAACGGCGGCGGCACCACGGGAGCGGTCGTGGTCAGGGGCGGGCGGCCCAGGCGTTCACGGCCAGCCGCCCGGTGTTCCCGAGGTCGATCCCGCCGTTCGGGGCGACGAGCTGGGCGGGCTCCCCGGGCGCCGGGGTGACCTCCAGGTAGTGGCCCTCGGTGGCGGTCACCGTGGAGTCGGTGACCGTGTTGCGCCACAGGACTCGCGCCGTCACCCGCTGGCCGGGGCGCAAGGTCACCGGTCGGGGTGGGACGTCGTAGGCGTCCGGCGCGCTGACCGGGGCTGATCCGTTGCCGACGGTGATGTCGAGCGGTTCCCGGTTCTCGTCCAGCACCCGGACCACCGGGTAGCCGTTCGCGGTGTAGTCGCGGGTACCGCAGTTGGTCAGGAGGATGCCGAGTGCGCGCAGGCCCGAGGCGCTGTCCACCTCGCCCGCCGTGATCGCGATCCCCGACTCCGGGCACGCGGCTGCCGTGCTGGTCGGCGGTGGTGGGGGAGGGGTCGGCGCGGGGCCGCCGCAGGCGGCGAGCAGCGCGGCGGCGCTGAGCAGTGGACCGAGGCGGCGGCTCGTCGCCACCGGGACCGGGTGTTCGCGGGGTGCGGCAGCCATCAGTCGGCGGCGGTGCCGTGGGCGCACGGCGTTTCCCGCCCAGCCGGACCCGGGAACCCCGAGCCCGCCACGCGCCGCGGGCTCGGGACCGGCGCCGGGTCGTCCTCGAAGCGGGTCATGTGCGCGATCGTAGTGGTGCCGCGCGGCGGCGACCGGTGCTGGGCGCGCACCGGCGGCTTCGTGCCCGTCCGTCCCGGGTCGGTGGTGTGGACGGCGGTTCGGCGGTCAGTTGTCGCAGGCGTTGCCCGTCGTTCCGGTTTCGAAGGTGAGGAAGTAGTGGGTGGGGGCGGACAACTGGGGCCACGTGCCGAAGTCGTCCGACGAGGGGTCGAAGTAGACCTTGAGCTTGGCGTCGGGGACGGCCGGGTGCTCGAAGCACATGCCCGCCCCGGAGACGTCCAGGCCGCCGCCCCGGCGGGTCGTCGGCTCCTCCGCCGCCAGGTGCCAGCCCCTGGCGGCCAGTTCCGCCCGGTAGTGGTCGCGGACCTCGGGTTCGGTGCCCTCGTGCAGGATCGGCCTGCCGATCTGGCCCCGGTCGTCCTCGTCCGCGCAGGACGGGACCGCGAACTCGGCACCCAGTTCGGCGGCTCGTGGAGCCAGGTCCAGGAGGGGGTCCGCGGACAGCCGGGCGGTGAGGGCCGCCTCCCGCTCGGTGCTGCAGGACTCGGGGTCGGAGCGGCCGAACACGGGGCCGCAGCCCTGGGCACCCGGCAGCACCAGGCCCACCACCACGGCGATCAGTGCTGCGCCACCGGAGCGCGTCGACCTCGTCACCGTTCCCCGATCGGTCGGCCGGGGCGGAGGTGCTCGTCGCGGCGGTGGCTGCCGGTTCCGCTCCTCGGCGCTGGGTCCACGACCGGGAAGCCTAGGGGATGGCTCGGGTCGGGGGAGTGGTTCGCACGACCACCTCGGGGGCTGAATTGAAATGAAAATCGTTTCCGTTAAGCTGTCGGCATGCGAACCGAGGTGCTGCTGGTGGCCGGTGTGGACGAGTGCGGTGTGGCCGAGGAGGTGTGGCAGGCGTGGCCCGGGTCGGTCCTGGTGCGCCACGACCTGCGCGGCCTGGCCGACGGCGCGGTCCGCCGCTGGGTCGACGCGGAGGTGGAGACCGTCGAGCTGGCCCACGGCTGCGTGTCGTGCACCCTGCGGCTGGACCTGGTCCCGCTGCTGGAGCGGATCGGCGGTCGGGCCGTGGTCGCCCTGGACCCGGCCCTGGACCTCGAACACGTCTGCCTCACCCTGGACGAGGCGGGCATCGCGGTGGCGGGCGTGGTCGCCGTGGTCGACGCGCGGACCTGGCTGGCGGATGCCACCGGCGACGAAACGATGGCCGAACGCGGCCTGGCCGCCGCGGACACCGACGAGCGCACGGTGGCCCAGGTCGTGGTCGGCCAGGCCGAGTTCGCCGACGCGGTAGTGGTGGACGGGACCGCCGACCCGGTGCTGGACGCGGTGCTCGACCGCCTCAACCCGCTCGCGCCGCGGCGGGCCCGGAGCGGGCTGGACGTCGCCGAGCTGCTGGCCGCCGTGCCCGCGGACGCGCGGCGCGGTCGGGTCGACGACGGGTTCGACCCCCTGGTGTGCGGTCAGCCGCCGCTGGGGTCCGCCCACGGGGTGTGCGTCGTGCGCGTCGCCGAGAGCAGGCCCTTCCACCCGATGCGGCTGCACCTCGCGTTCGACTGCCTGCTGGAGGACGTCGTGCGGGTCAAGGGGCGGGTGTGGGTGGTGAGCAGGCCGGAGGCGGCGCTGTGGGTGGAATCGGCGGGCGGTGGGCTGGTCGTGCACGACCTGGGGCCGTGGCCCGCGCCGGGAGACCGGGCGCAGGAGGTCTTCGCCATCACGACCACGGTGTCCGCCGCCGAGCGCGTCGCGGGTGCCCTGCGCGGCGCCCTCGCCACCGACGAGGAGTTGGCCCTCGCGGACGAACTGGAGTTCGTCGACCCGTTCGCCGAGTGGTGCGACGAAGCGGAGAGCTGCTAGCCGCGGTGGCCCCGGCTCTCAGGGGTGGGGCTCGGGCGGGCGGACGAGTCCGGCCACGGCGGCGGTCACCGCGGCCCTGTGCTCTGCGGGGGAGTCCTGGTCGGTCAGCGCCTTCAACGACCAGGAAGCGGTGTCCCAGCTGATCACCAGCGCGATCACCATGGCCATCAGCTCCACCGCCGGGATGTCGGCGCGGACCCGGCCCGCTTCCTGGGCGGCCTCCACGGCGGCGACGTTGCGCCGGTACTCCCGCACCTCGGCGTCGATGGCCTGCTGCCGCTCCAGTCCCGCCCACAGGTAGAGCCGCTTGATGTGCGGTCGCTGCCGCAGCCGGTCGAACAGGGCGCCCGCGTAGTCGGGCAGGTGGCCCGCATCGATGGAGACCGCCTGCGCCAGTTCGGCCATGCTGTCGGCCACGACCCGGTCGAACAGCTCCTCCTTGGTGCCGAAGTGCATGTAGATCGACCGCTTGTTGGCGGCGGCGGCCTCGGCGATGCGGTCGACGCGGGCGCCCGCCAGGCCGTGCGCGGCGAACTCCTCGACCGCCGCGCCCAGGAGTCGTCGCTTGGTCTCGGTGGCGTCGGGTGGCATGTGCCCACCGTACATAACCATCCAGGTATTTACACACGTGGAGAGGTCAGGTAGGAATGTATCTGGTTAGTTACCTACCGAGGAGAGCGCATGACCCGCACCTGGTTCATCACCGGCACGTCCTCCGGCTTCGGCCGCAGCCTCACCGAGCAACTGCTGGACCGAGGTGACCGCGTCGCCGCCACCGCCCGGCGCCCGCAGGTCCTCGACGACCTCGCGGCCCGCCACGGCAGGCGGCTCTGGCGGGCCGACCTCGACGTCACCGACACCACCGCGCTGCGCGGGGTCGTCGACCGCGCCTTCGCCGACCTCGGCCGGATCGACGTCGTCGTGTCCAACGCGGGCTACGGGCTGTTCGGCGCGGCCGAGGAACTCACCGACGAGCAGATCGACCACCAGCTCGCGACCAACCTCACCGCCTCCATCCAGCTCGCCCGCGCCGCCACCCCGCACCTGCGCCGCCAGGGCGGTGGGCGCTTCGTCCAGGTCGCCAGCGTCGGCGGCCAGATCGCCTTCCCCGCCATGAGCCTCTACCACGCCACCAAGTGGGGCATCGAGGGCTTCTGGGAGTCCGCCGCCGCCGAACTCGCCCCGTTCGGCATCGACGTGGTGATCGTCGAGCCGGGCATGGCGCGCACGAACTTCGCCGCAGGCGGCTCGGTCTTCGGCGCACCGCTGCCCGAGTACGCCGACGGGCCGTCGGGGCGGCTGCGCCGGGTGGCCTCCGGTGAACTGCCGCCCCTGCCCGCGCCCGGCGACCCCGTCAAGATCGCCGCGGCCATCATCGCCGCGGCCGACCGGCCCGAGGTGCCGCTGCGCCTCACGCTGGGCTCCGACGCCCACGCGCTGGCCACCGACGCGCTGCGCGACCGCCTGCGGGCCCTCGAAGCGGGCCGGGACCTGGCCCACTCCACCGACGCCGACGACGTCATCCCCGTGGGCGGCTGACCCCGCCCGGCATCGACCGGTCCACTGTGGTCAGCCCGCGCGCACCGGCGGTGCGCGGTCCGGTCACGTCGCGGCCTGTCCGAGTCGCGCCGCCGTGCCGGGGCGGGAGGTGGGCGACTCAGGTCCAGTGCGGCGGGCGGTCCACCGAGGGCGGGATCCGGGTGGCCGCGTCGCCGCGGGCGGCGTTGACCTGGGACTGGGTCAGGAAGACGCACCCGGTCAGGTCCGCTCCGCGCAGGTCGGCGTCACGCAGGTCGGCACCGATCAGGTCGCTGTTGCGCAGGTTTGCCCCGCGCAGGTCGGCGGCGATGAGCAGCGCGCCGCGCAGGTGCGCGCCGCGCAGGTCGGCGCCGCGCAGCTTCGCGCCCATCAGGTTCGCCCCGCGGTGGTTCTTGGTCGGACCCCTCACCTCGCCGCGCACCAGCTCGCTCGTGCGCGTCAGCAGCGCGTCGACCTCGCCGCGGACCGCGTCCACGTCCACCCGGGCGACCGCCTCGGCGCTGCCCCCGGTGAGCCGCCGCACCCTGTCCAGCGCCCGCCGCAGGTCCTCGTGCAGCGGGCGGGTGCACGGCAGCGAAACGGCCTCGGTCAGGTACCACAGCAGCTCGTGCAGGTGCCGCATCACGCCGAACACCTCGAACATGCCCTCGGCGGTGCCCGGCGCCTCCCGCCAGTCCACACCGCCGAAGGTGACCTGGGCGACCTGCTGCCCCGCGCCGAAGCAGTCGAACACCGTGCAGCCGCGGAAACCCTCCTGCGGCAGCCGGGTGTGCACACCGCAGCGGAAGTCGGCGAGCAGGTTCACGCACGGCTTGCCCGCGCGCTTGGTGATGGCGAAGTCCGTGGACTTCTGGAACGGCAGCGCCACGCAGCACAGCGCGAAGCACGAGCCGCAGTCGGCGCGCAGCCGGTTCGGGTCCTCGGGCGCGGTCACCGGCCCACCTCCAGCCGCCGAAGGGTTCCCGGGAGCACGCCCCGCACCGCCTCCTGCCGCTCCACCGGGTGGAAGTGGCCACCGGGCAGCTCGACCGCCCGGACCGCCGCGGTGGTGTGCTCCCGCCTGCCGTCGAGGTGGTCCGCGCGGGTGGCGGGCAGGACCACGCGGCGCGGGGCGGGTCCGTCCAGCGGCCCCGCCGTGGTGCCGCCGAGCTCGCGCAGCTCACCCACCAGCTCGTCGTCGGAGGGCCGGTGGGCGGCGCCCGAATCGTCGAGCCGCGGTGCCGTGCGGGCCTGCGCGAGCGGCTCGGCGCCGCCGACGGGCGGGCCGCAGGCCACGCGGGCGGCGGCCTCGGGGGCGGGGTGGGAGCACCGGGCCCGGGGGGCGGCGGTGCGGATCGGTCCGGCCATGCGGTGCTCGGGGGACGCCTCTCGCATCGGTGGGCCGCCGGGGCGGCACCGTCGACGACGGGCGCCACCGGGGCGGATGTCCGGCGCCGAGGGTAAACCCCGGCGTGCGGTCGGGTGACCGCACCCCGCGCTCGGTCGGGAGCGGGTCGAAGCAGGGGCGCCCGGCGTGGGTGACCCGGTGGTGGGTCAGCCGCGCGGCGGCTCCTGCCCCGGGAACTGGCCACTCGGTGGCTGCCAGCCGTGCCCCGGGGCGGGGTGGCCGGGATGCGGCTGACCCGGGTGGGGCTGCGCGGGGTACTGCGGCCCCGGGTACTGCTGACCCGGGTGGGGGCCGCCGGGGTACTGCTGCTGGCGCAGTTGGTGCTGGATGCGCGCCGTCGTCTGCTTCTTGAAGTGCGACACCAGCACCACGATCAGTGCGGCGATCCCGCCGAGCACCAGCAACAGCGCGAGCAAGATGACCACGAGCACATCCCCGAACGAGTTGGACCGTCAACGTCTGCGACCACGATAACGACACCGAACGACAGGACGGGCGGGAATGACCGGCCGCGGGCTCGGCCGCGGCGGGTGCCGCGCGGTCCCGCCGGGGGAGGTCGGCCGGAGCGAACTTCGCCCACGGGCGGGGCGGAGGGGATCGTGGAGTTCCCGCCCATGAGCGAGCCCGCAGGTCAGGGCCGGTCGACCCGCCGCAGGCGCAGCCCCGGTGCCCGGCCCACCGACGACGAGCTGCTCGCCGCCGCCCGCGCGGCCCGTCACGCCCTGCACCACGACCTCGACCCGAGGGCGGAGGGCGAACTGGCCGCGGGCTTCACCACCGCCGCCATCACCAACCCGGACCCGACCCTCCTGGACGCCGTCGACCGCTGACAGCGCCTGCTCGTCCGCAGCCGCGAAGGGACACCGCAGGTCGGTGTCCCTTCGCGGTCACCGGTGCGGGCGGCGCCCGAGCAACGGGCTGTCGGCGCGGTCGAGCCACTCGGACGGGCGCCGGACGAACACCCCGTCGAGGAACGGGACCGGCTTGCCCCTCCCGGTGAAGCCGCCGCTGGTGTCCTCGGTGCGGGAACCGGGCCCCTGGCCCACCCCGCCGCGGGTGGGGGACCGCGCCGGGGTGATCTTCACCGCCCGCTCTCGACGAACCGGGCGAGCTGGTCGGTGACGCTGCCCCACCCGTCGGCGAACCCCAGTTCGGCGTGGAGGGCCCTGGCGGCCGGGTCGCCGTGGCGCACGACGATCCGGTAGTCGGTGCCGTCCGCGTGGTCGGCGAACACGACCTCGGCGGTCATCGCGACCGGTTCGGGGTTCGCAGGCCGCCACCGGCTGTCCACGGTGTTGGTGAACACGAGCCGCTCGAACTCCTCCACCACCAGGAAGCACGCGTCGACGTGCGGGGCGAACGCGACACCGTCGTCGCTCATCCGCGTGACGAACCCGCCGCCGGGCCGGACCTCCAACCGGTCGACGCGGCACACGGTCGGGGCGGGGATCCACCACCGCGCCAGGTTGTCCGGGTCGGTCCACGCGTCCCACAAGACCTTGCGGGGCGCGCGGATGACCCGGTCGATGCCGAGGTCGAGTTCGGGGTTCACTCGGTGTTCTCCTTCTCGGGGTTGGTGGCGAACTGCTCCAGCCGGTCGGTGCGCTCGTCCCAGAGGCGCCGCTGTCGCGCCAACCAGTCCTCCACCACCGCGAACCGCTCCTGGTTGAGCCTGCAGGTGCGCACGCGGCCGGACTTCGCCGTGTGGATCAGGCCGTTCGACTCGAGCACCCGCAGGTGCTTCATGAACGAGGGCAGCGTCATCGTGGCCTCGCCTGCCAGGTCGCCGACGCTCGCGGGCCCGCGCCCGAGCCGGTGGATCACCGCCCGCCGGGTCGGGTCCGCGAGGGCGAGGAAGACCCCGTCGAGTTCAGCCAGACACTGTGCCATGAGGCTAAGTATCCATCGCCGTGAAACTTAGCGCAAGGGCACAGTGTTCCGAAGTCGACACCCCACCGGGCGTTGTGCTCGTGGTCGCCACGTGGAGCGCCGGATGGTGCAGCCGGGCGCCCCGGCACGCGAAAGCGCCGCTCCGACCACCGCGAGCGGTGGTCGGAGCGGCGCCTGCGGTCAGTTCCCCAGGACGAACCGCGCGAGGTTGACCGAGACCACCTCTTCGCGGCCGCCGTTCTGCTCAGCGGCGGCGGTCAGGACGTCGAGGTGGTGGTGGCCGGGGCCACGACCGGGGCGGAGTGGTTCGGGTCCATCGCGCCGAAGTCCACCCCGGAACCCGCCCTGACGGTGAGGACCGGGCGGGCGTTGATGCCCCCGGGGTGCAGGGAGTGGGCGGTCACCTCCGCGTCCGGCTTGCCGCTGTCACCGGAGAGCTTGGTCGGGAAGTACCACTCGGTGAAGTCCAGCGGCGCCTCGCCCAGGCTGCGGGCGAGCTGCTGGACGTCGGTGACCTCCTGGGCGGCAGTGGTGAACGGCTTGCCGTCGCGGGATTTGTGGACCGGGGCACCGGGTGCGTCGATCCGGTCGTAGTTGCGCCAGGTGTAGGTCGGCCGGTGCCCAGGGGGAACCCGGCATGGGTGGGGATGGCCTTGCGGTCCGGGCCGAGCAGGCCCTTGAGGTCGGCCAGGAACGGCTCGGGTCGTTGACCGCGGCCAGGCCCGCCAGGCCGGGGCGGATCTGTGAGTCCAGCGCGAACCACCCGGCGCACTGGTTGTACCCCGCGTCGTCGGTGGTGGCCGGGTTGCCGTCGAAGTCCCAGGTGGCGAGGTAGCCGGTGATGATGCCGCCGAGGGAGTGCCCGCCGCAGAACAGCCTCCGCTTGCGCACCGCCGGGTCGGGCAGTTCGACCGCCGGTCCAGCGCCCAGAACTCGACGTGCGCGCCCTGCCCGACCGCCTGGGTGATCGTGTTGCGGGCCACCCCGTCGAACGCGCCCGCGCCATCGAAGATGCCCGGCTGGGCGATGAGCACCCGGTCCGCCGCGGCCGAATCCGCCGGACCGGCCGCGCTGCGCCGGCGCAGGTACGACACCCAGTCGCAGGCCTCCGGGTGCGGACCGACCGCCGCGGGCAGAGGCACGCGGATCTTCACCACGCTCTCCACGACGCCCGGAGCCCGCCGCCTCGACAAAACCCGCACGAAACGCGTATTCCGGTGCCGGGGAGAGGGGGCGTCCGAAAAGCGCCGCGCGACGGCGCGGGTTGGCGCGTGGTGACAATGCCCCGGGATTTCGCTGTGCGGGACGCGCGGTTCCCAGATCCCGCCGGTTGGTGCGCGGAAATTGTTGTGTCGCTTGGGAAAACCTCTCTACGCTCTGGCGCTGCGATCATTTCGCCACGGGTATCGGAGAGGTTGGGACATGCGATTAGTGACCAGGATCGGGGCTGGGGTCGCCGCGGTGGCGGTCGCCGCCGGGGTGACCGTCGTGGTGCAGGGGCAGGCGTCGGCGGCGGAGACCGCCGTCTCCGCTGACCGGGCCTGCGGGTCGCCGGTCGTGGGGAGCGTGCACGCCGACCTGACGGGGGCGCTGTGGGACATGGTGTGGGTCTACCCGCGGACGGGGTGGCTGCCCGTGCGCGGTGGCATCGCGCTGCCGTCGGCGGGTCTGGCCGCGGCCGGGGCCGCCACCGTCGACGCCGCGGTGGACGTCGGTGTCACCATCACCAACGGGCCGACCGTGTCGCACGGCGTGGTGTCGCTGCTCGCGCGGAACCTGCCGGTGACCGCGGGGCAGGACATCACCGCCACCGACCTGCTCGCCTACACCCCGGACATGCCCGACACCCTGACCACCGCCAGTCCGCTGACCTTCGACGTGGCCGACATCGCGGTGCGCATCGACGCCAAGCGCGCCGACGGCAGCCCGCTGCCCCGGACGGAGGTGGACTGCACCGGCGGCACCGACCGCTGGGCGCAGTGGGACGGGCTCCAGGGCGGGTCGTCCGACACGTGGGTCGGCTCCGCGGTCACCGACGCCCAGGTCACCAGCGACAGCATCACCCTGACCTGGACCAAGTCCGGCTCCATCTGGGGCGACACCTCCGGCTACCAGGTCACCGTCGACGAGGGCGCCACCCCCGCGCTGGTCACCACCGGCCCGCAGTTGACCGGGACGCTCACCGGCCTCCAGCCCGACACCGACTACTGGGTGACCGTCCAGGCCCTCATCGGCACCTACCCGGGCACCAGCCGCGGCAAGCCGGTGCGCATCCGCACCGCACCCGCCCCCTCCGCCGACACCGAACTGCACTACACCGCGACCGGCACCGCCAAGGTCAAGAAGATCGGTGCAGGCGTCACCCTCTCCGGCACGGCCGACAGCGTGCTGACGGCGGGCACCGGGGCCCACACCACCACCCTCGCGCTCGACCCCACCACCGTGAAGGCCACGATCGCGGGCGTCATCCCGATCACCGCGAACGTCACCCTCACCCCCACCGGCCCGGTCACCGGCAGCCTCGCCGACGGTGCCCTCACCGCGTCCGCCGCGGTCGACATCGGCCTGTCGAAGGTCACCTTCGCGGGCTTCCCCCTCACCACCGGCACCACCTGCCACACCCACCGCCCCGCGGAGGTCAACCTGACCGCGGCGGCCTTCACCCCGGCCGCGGGCGGCACCCTCACCGGCACCTTCGCCATCCCCGAGCTGACCGGCTGCGGCTCCGCCACCCCGTTGCTCAGCGCCTTCGTGTCGGGTTCCGGCAACACCGCCAGCCTGACCCTGACCCCGCGCGCCTGACCCACCGGCGGCGTCGCCCGGCTCCGGGAGGCCGGGCGACGCCGCCGGAAACAACGGTTCCGGCAACCGGCCCATTTCGTCGGTTCCCAACCCCCCGGAATCGCGGGGAAAACGGCGGACATTCACCTCGCATTTCGATTCTGGTCCCGAAATGCGACCGGTTACGCTGGCGCCGCCGCCCGTTCCGGGGGGCTACTGGGGCTCTCGGAGGAACGCATGTCGCGCAAGCGCGTCGCGGTGTCGGCTGCCGTTGTGGCGGCCGGGTTGATCACCGGCCCGGTGGCGCAGGCCGCCCCCGCGGTGCTGTACGTCCACCCGGGCACCTCGTCCTGCTCGGACACCGGACCCGGGTCGCAGGCGGTGCCCTTCTGCACCCCGCAGCGGGCGGCCGACGTCGTCGAACCCGGGCAGCGGGTCGTCATCACCGCGGGCTCCACCCACACCGGGTCGGTTGTGCTGAGCAGGTCGGGCACGGCGGAGGCGCCCATCGTCTTCGAGGGCAGCGCCACGATCAACGGCGGCGACCGCGCCGCGTTCACCGTGCGCGGCGCCCAGCACGTCCGGGTCACCCAGCTCAAGTTGCGCAGCCTGGCGAACGGCGTCGTCGTCGAGGACGCCGCCCACGTGGTCGTCGACCGCACCCAGCCCGAGGGCGTCCGCGTCGTGGGCTCCACCGACGTCTCGATCACCCGGGCCTGGATGACCGAGAACATCCACAACGGCATCGCGATCGAGGGCGGGTCCGACAACGTCGTCGCGGGCAACGTCCTGCACGCCCTCGTGAGCGAGGGTGTCCGCGTCGCCGGGTCGCCGCGGACCGCCGTCATCGGGAACACGGTGTCGCAGGCGTGCCGGGCCGGTGCCCTCGTGACCGGCGACGCGACCGGATCGACCCTGGCCAACAACGTCGTCTGGTGGACCACCGATTCCTCGGCCTCCACGCGCTGCCCGTCCGGGCCGACCCGCGAGGTCGAGGTGGACCAGGCCGCGGCGGCCGGGCTGTCGGTCCACCACAACATCGTCGCCACCCCGAATCCCCGTGCGGTACCGCTGTACCGCTGGGCGGGGCAGGACTACGTGACGGCCGGTGCGCTGCTTGCCGCCACGGGCCAGGGCGCACACGACCTGAACGTCGACCCGAAGATCCCGGTCGCCTGGAACTCGTCCTTCGTGCCCGCGGAGGGGTCACCCGCCATCGACTCCGCGGATTCCTCGGCCCCCGGCGTGCTCACCGTCGACGCGCTGCGCAACGGCAAGCGCACCGACGACCTGCTGGTCGCCGACACCGGGACCGGTCCGCGCACCCACGACGACCGCGGCGCCGTCGAGCGTCAGGACCAGTGGGTCTCCGGGAGCACGCAGGTCTCGGCCACCCGGGCCCCGGTCGGCGGGACGGTTGTCGTCACCAGCACCAGGAAGTCCGCCTGGTCCGCACCGGTGAGCTGCGTCGTCGACCTGGGCGACGGCACGGTGGCCACCGACTGCACCCCGGGGCACATCTACTCCGCGGTCGGCGAGTACCGCATCACCGTGACCACCACCGCGTCGAGCGGGTTGACGAGCACGTTCACCTCGACCATCACCATTGTCCCGGTCACCCCCTTCGCGCCCGCCGTCCGCACCGTCGCCCACGGTGGCGCGGGGGTCATGGTCGAGTCCTCGGCGGGTTCCTGGAACGTCGCCCAGGTCGTCTACGACTTCGGCGACGGCCAAGCCGAGACCCGGGTCATCGGCAACACCCACCTGCACCGCTACCGCACCGCGGGCAGGTACACGATCACCGCGTCCATCACCGACGCGAGCGGGGCGACGGGCACGGTGCAGACCGTGTTCACCACAGCGGGTTCGGAGTACACCCCGCTGCAACCCGCCCGCGTCCTGGACACCCGCGACACCGTCAAGCCGGCTCCCTTCGCCACCACCCGGTTGAAGGTCGGCGGCAGGGCGGGCGTCCCGGTGGGAGCGACCGCGGTGGTGCTCAACCTGACCGTCACCAACCCCACCCTGGGCGGGTACCTGACCGCCCACGCCGACGGCACCGCACGGCCCCCCGTGTCCAACGTGAACTTCGAGGCGGGCCAGACCGTGCCGAACCTGGCTGTCGTCCCGGTCTCCGAGGACGGCCACGTCGCGCTCTACAACGGCAGCGGCGGCACGACCGACGTGGTCGCCGACGTGAACGGCTACTTCACCCGCGCGGCGGGCACCGGGTTCGCGGTCGTGAACCCGGCCGCCATGCCGCGCGTGTTCGACTCGCGCGAAGCGGGCAGCGGCGGTGCGATCACCGCGGGCACCGCGCGCGAGGTGGCGGTCGTGGGGGCCGGTGGTGACATCCCGGCGGGGGCCGTGGCGGTGGCGCTCAACGTGACGGTCGCAGACCCGAGGGCGGGCGGCTTCCTCACGGCGTGGCCAACGGGCACCCCCCGCCCGGCCGCGTCGAACCTGAACTTCGCGCCGGGCCAGACCGTGTCGAACGCGGTCATCGCGCCGGTGGGCGCGGACGGGAAGGTCTCCCTGTTCGCCAACGCCACCACCGACGTCGTGGTCGACGTCACCGGCTACTTCACCGCAGGCGCGGGCCGCTACGTGCCGTGGACCCCGACCCGCCGGGTCGACACCCGCACCGGCCTGGGCCAAGACGGGACCCCGCAGGCGATCCCGGCCCGCGGCGACCGCACCTTCGCCACCGTGGAGTACTCCGGGCCCATCCTCCCGTTCGCCGTCGTGGCGAACTCGACGGTCACCAACCCGCAGACGGGCGGCTACCTGACGGTCCACCCGGCGACCCAACCCCGCCCGCTGTCCTCGACGGTCAACTTCGGCCCCGGTCGGACGGTGCCGAACCTGACCGTCGTCGGCGGTTACCGGCAGACGTTCCACAACGGCAGCGACGGCTCACTCGACCTGGTCGTCGACGTGTTCGGCTACTTCACCGACTGACCCGCGGCACGGCACCCCGGAGGACGCGGGTCCAGGGGCGGTCCTGCGGGGACCCGCACGCGGTCCTCACCGGCCCACCCCCGCCGGGGTGGTGACGAACACAGCCGAGTCGTAATAGGTCCGCAGGCGGGCGATCCGCTCACCGTCGAGGTCGAGGACGGTGACGCCGCGGTACTCCACCGGCCGCCCGTCCGGCATCGTCGCCTTGCTCGTCCACTCCAGGGCGCACTGGCCGGAGCCCTCGACGGCGTTGACGAACGTGGTCGACAGGTCCTGGAACTGGTCCCGGTACTCCCGCCAGAAGGCCTCCACGTCGGTGCGGTCACCGCGGGAGTCGAGCCGGGTGGCGGTCGCGCCGTCGGCGAACAGCTCGACCAGGTCCGCCGGTTCGGAGTTCTGCTCGAATCGGCGCAGCGCCGCGACGAACGACCGGACCAGGGGGGTGTCGATGTGGTTGTCCTCGAACTGGTTGTCCTCCATGGACGTGGGCTACCCGCACGAGGGCGGCTCACGCATGATTCTGCGGCGCGTAGTCGTCCGTGACGAGCTTGTGGTGGGGGTCATCGCCCTTGGTCACGTACAGCTTGCTGCCCTCCAGGCGGAACACCGAACCGCCCTCGGTCATCTCGCGCAGCTCGGCGCGCGGGTAGCCGGATCCGCTGGTCGTGACCCCGTTGACGGCCGCGCGGAACCGGACACCGCGGCAGTCGGCGGTGCTGGTGAACCAGGGGTCCGCGGAGTAGGTCGCCAGTTCGGGCTGGTAGACGTTCTGCGGCTCTCGGCGGCGCCGATCGGCAGTCCGGGGTACCAGTCGCGCAGGTCGAGCACGTCAGCGGGGTGCGTGCACCCGCCCCGCCGCCTGCACCCAGCACGGCGGTCCCGGTGGTGCTGGTCCACTCGTTCACCGGGTTGCCGTGCCCCACCACCCGCACGTACCGCGCCGACCCATGGTGGGCTCGGCTGCGCCGGTGACCTGACGCTGGAAAGGGCACGCAGGAGGCGATCGCGCTGCGCCGGTGGGGGTCGGGGCTGCCGGTTGCCGTGCCGGTGTGGAACGGGTTTCGGCCTGCCCCGTGCCTCACCGGGAGGAGGCGGACACCAGTTCCATCTCGGGGGTGTTCGGCACCCGGGTGACGACGGGGGCCGGTGCGGCCCCGCGCGGCCGGGCGGGTTCGGAGTGGCCGAAGAAGTTGTTGGGCAGGGACAGGCGGATGACCTTCTTCCAGGCGGAGGCGACCTGGCGGGGGAGGCTGCCGGTGGTGTAGCTGAGCCCGTAGCGCTGGAACAGGTCCCGCACCTTCGGGGCGATCTCCTGGTACCGGTTGCTGGGCAGGTCCGGGAACAGGTGGTGCTCGATCTGGTAGGACAGGTTGCCGGTCATGATGTGCATGAGCCTGCTGCCGCTGATGTTGGCCGAGCCGAGCATCTGCCGCAGGTACCACTCGCCGCGGGTCTCGCCCTCGATGCTGGTGCGCTCGAAGGTCTCCACGCCCTCGGGGAAGTGGCCGCACATGATCACCGAGTGCGACCACAGGTTGCGGATGAAGTTCGCGGTGAGGTTGGCCGTGATCGTCGTGGCGGCCGACGGGCCCGACAGCAGCGGGTGCACGACGTAGTCCTTGGTGACCTGCTGCCGGATCTTGCGCAGGGTCTGCTTCACGCGGGCGCGGAACTCCGGGGCGCTGCGCCGGGACTTCGCCAGGTTCTTGCCCAGCTCCAGGTCGTAGGCGGCGATCCCGTACTGGAAGATGCAGGCGTTGACGAAGTTCCACAGCGGCTGCCCCAGGTGGAACGGGTGCCACCGCTGGCCCTCGTCGACGCGCATGATGCCGTAGCCGAGGTCGTTGTCCTTGCCCAGGACGTTGGTGTAGGTGTGGTGTAGCTGGTTGTGCGAGTGCTTCCACTGCTCCGCGGGGGTGGCGTGGTCCCACTCCCAGGTGGTGGAGTGGATCTTCGGGTCGCGCATCCAGTCCCACTGCCCGTGCAGGACGTTGTGGCCGATCTCCATGTTCTCAAGGATCTTCGCCACCGTCAGCGCGGCGGTGCCGAGGAACCAGGCGGGCGGGAACAGGGAGCCGAGCAGGACGGTGCGCCCACCCATCTCCAGCACCCGCTGGGTGGTGATCACCCGGCGGATGTAGGCGGCGTCGTCGGCGCCGCGGCTGGTGATCACCTGCTCGCGGATCGCGTCGAGTTCGACGCCGATGCGCTCGATGTCCTCGGCGGACAGGTGGGCGATCGGGTTGTTCGCCTGCTTCTGGATCGTGGTCATGCTGGGTTCCTCGGATCGCTGGTGGGGATCAGATGTCGAGCTGGCAGGGACCCGCGGCGGCGGACACGCAGGTCTGCACGAGGACGCCGTCGCCGGGGGCGGCGCTGGTCACCTTCCCGTCGCGCAGGTCGCGCACCGAGCCCTCGCGCAGCGGGACGACGCAGCCGAAGCAGATGCCCATGCGGCAGCCCGACGGCATCAGCACGCCGCGGGACTCGCCGGTGTCGAGCAGCGAGGTGGCGCCGTCGGCCTCGGTGGTGACCGCCGAGCCGGTGAACGTGACGGTGCCGCCGTCGCCGACGGCGATCAGCGCCGGGCGGAACCGCTCGGTGTGCAGCCGCTCCCCGCTGCCCGCGGCGTCGTAGGCGTCCTGGAGGGCGTCGAGCATCCCGTTGGGACCGCAGGCCCAGGTCTCCCGCTCGGTCAGGTCGGGCACGAGCGCCGCCAACTGCTGCGGGTCGAGCACCCCGTCGACGTCGGTGTGCCGCTCGACCAGCCGCAGGCCGCCGCGGGCGGCGAGGCCGCGCAGCTCGGCGCCGAAGATGACGTCCTCCGGCCGGGGCGCGGAGTGCACCAGCACCACGTCGTCGAGCTGGTCGGCGCCGTCGCGGAGCATCCCCATCACCGGGGTGATGCCGCTGCCCGCGGTCACGAACAGCGCCTTCGCCGGGCGGGTGGCGGGCAGGGTGAACTCGCCCGCCGCCTGGTCGAGCTGCACGACCGTCCCGGCCTGGAGGCGGTGCACCAGGAACCGGGACACGGTGCCGCCGGGCAGCGCCTTGACCGTGATCGTCACGGTGCCGTCCGGGCGCGGCGGCGAGGTCAGCGAGTACGAGCGCCACTGCCGGACCCCGTCCACGTCGACCCCGAGGCGCAGGTACTGGCCCGCCGTGTGGCCCGCCCAGCCGCGGCCGGGTCGGATGACCAGGGTGGCGGCGTCGGCGGTCTCCGGCAGCACCGCCTCCACGCGTCCGCGCAGGTCGGTGCTCGACCCCAGGGGGTCCAGGATCGACCAGTAGTCGCCGGGCACCAGCGGCGTGGTGACCAACCGGGCCAACCGGCGTGCGCGGGCGCGCAGCGTGTCGCGGAGGGGGGCCGGGGTCTGCGTCGTCGCCATGTCCTCAGCATGACTGCACCGGGGGTGTAAGTTCCTGTGTCCGGGACGTGAATCGAGGAGTGGCTCTTGTTCGCGGAGAACAGTTCACTCGAATCGGAACAATTCCGCTTGCCCGAGGGCTTGGCGGCGGCGATGCGGTCGGTGCTGCCCTCGGTCGCCGAGCGCACCGTGGCGGCGATCGTGGTCGAGGTGCCCGCCTACACCGAGGTCTTCACCGGCGGCACCGGTCGCAAGCTGGAGACGGCCGTGCGGCTGGCCCTCGGCGGCTTCCTGGAGCTGACCTCGGGCGCCGGGGGAGTGGTGGCCAGCACCCCCATGGTGCCCTCGCTCGACGGCGCCTACGAACTCGGCGTCGGCGAGGCCCGCAGCGGCCGGTCGATGGACGCGTTGCAGGCCGCCTACCGCGTGGGCGCGCGGATCGCCTGGCGCGAGCTGAGCACCATCGCCACCTCCGGCGACCTCTCACCCGACGGGATGGCCCGGTTCGCCGGACTCCTCTTCGCCTACATCGACCAGCTCTCCGCCATCAGCGTGGCGGGCCACGCCGACGGGCTGGCCACCACGGGCCGCGCCCGGCAGCAGTACCTCGACCGCCTGGCGTACGGCCTGCTCACCGGCAGCGGCCCGGACGAGCTGGTGGTCGCGGCGGACCGGGCGGGCTGGGAACCGCCGCGCTCGCTGACCGCGGTGATCATCCCCGAGGCCCGCGCCCGCGGGGTCCTGGCCCGCCTCGACCCGCGCACCCTGCAGACCTTCGAGGGCGCCCCGGACCTCCCCGACGGCCGGACGGCCGTGCTCCTGGTGCCCGACGCCGAGGGCCCATTCCGCGCCTCCCTGGTGGCGGGCCTCGCGGGGTTGGGCGCCGTCCTCGGCCCGGCCCGGCCGTGGACCGGGGTGCGCGCCTCCTACCTGCGGGCCCAGCAGGCCGCCCGGCTCGACCTGCGCCCCACGGCCGAGACCACCCTGGACACCGAGCAGTGCCTGGCCGACCTCGTCCTGCGCTCGGACCCCGACGCCCTCGACGACCTGCGCGCCCAGGTCCTCGCCCCGCTCGACGGCCTGCGCGCCCCGCAGCGGGCCAAGCTGGAGGAGACCCTCCGCTCCTGGCTGCTGCACCACGGGCGGCGCGAGGAGATCGCCGCCGAGCTGTTCGTGCACCCGCAGACCGTCCGCTACCGCATGGGGCAGCTCCGCGAGCTGTACGGCTCCCGCCTCGACGACCCCAGGACGGTCCTGGAACTGACCGTCGCGCTGGGCTCGGGGTGAGACCGGGGTCAGCTCGCGGTGGCCGTCTCGCCTGCGCGGCGGCGGTGGAACTCCTGCCAGGCCCGGTCGCGGAGCGCGGGGTCGGTGAGGACGTCGACCGCCGTGTGCGCCAAGGCGGCGGTGGCCGCCCGCAGGACCTCCTCGGCGCGCGGGCTCGCCGCCGCGGCGGCGAAGTGCGGGGTGTGGTCGGACTGGTCGGCGGTGGTGATGGCCAGGAACGGGTGGATGGCGGGGCACTCCACGCTGACGTTGCCGATGTCGGAGGAACCCAGGTACACGCCGGGGGTGGGCGGGCTCAGCGGGGTGGGGAAGTGGGCGGCGAAGGTCTCGGCCAGGGTGTTGTTGGGGCGGAAGTGCGCGTAGGGCTCGCGCGGGGTGCTGACCTCGGCGGTGGTCTCGGTGGCGGCGGCCAGCGCGTGTGCGGCGTCGGTGACCCGGTGCACGAGGGCGTCGAGCGCGGTGGTGGTCAGGGCGCGGAGGCCGAACCTGGCGGTGGCCCGCTCCGGGACGATGTTGGTGGCGGTGCCGCCCTCGGTGATGATGCCCTGGATGTCGCTGCCGGGGGCCAGCCGGGGGCGCAGCGCGGCCAGGGTCGTGTAGAGCTGCACCAGCGCGGCCAGCGCGTCGCGGCCCTCGGTGGGGTTGCCGGTGGGGTGCGCGGCGCGGCCCCGGATCGTCACCTCGACCTCGACCTGGGCGGTGAGCGGCGCCCAGGTCCAGTCGTGCACACCGGGGTGCACCATCAGCGCGGCGTCGACCCCGGCGAAGACCCCCGCCGCGACCTCGGTGACCTTCCCGCCGCCGCCTTCCTCCGCGGGTGAGCCCACCGCGAGCACCTGACCGGGGATGCCGCCCAGCAGCGGTCGGACGGCCAGGGCGGCGCCCAGCCCCGCGGCGGCGATGAGGTTGTGCCCGCAGGCGTGCCCCAGGCCCGGCAGCGCGTCGTACTCCAGCAGCAGCGCCACCGCCGGCCCGGCCGACCCGGCCCGCCCGACGAACGCGGTCGGCAGCCCGGCCACCCCGCGCTCCACCTCGAACCCGCCGTCCGCCAGCGCCGACCCGAGCCGCTCGGCCGCGCGGTGCTCGGCGAACGCCAGTTCCGGGTCGGCGTGCAGCGCGCACGCGACACCCCAGACCCGCTCCGCCGACCCGTGCACGGCCGCGTCGACCAGCCGGTGCGCCTCCTCGCTCGTCATCGTGTCCGTCATGGAGATCGACATACCCGCCGCGCCGGGTGGCAACCGCGCCGGGCGATCACCGGTGGCGCGACTACTTCCGGGTGATTTGGGGTATTAGTCCGATCATGGACAACCAGGTGTGCGTGTTCGCGCCGTCGCCGCAGCTCACGGTGACGGTGGAAGACCTCGACGGCAGACCGGACCTGCACCTGCACGCGGGCGGGCAGGGGTACTGGCAGGCGCGGATGATCACCGCGCTGGGGTCGCCGGTGGTGTTCTGCTGCGCGCTGGGCGGGGAGACCGGCTCGGTGCTGGGGCACCTGCTGACCGGCCCCGACCTCGAGGTGCGCGCCCGGCAGGTGGCCGCGCGCAACGGCGCCTACATCCACGACCGGCGCGAGGGGGAGCGCGAGGAACTGGTGGAGCAGTACCCCGGGCGGCTCACCCGGCACGAGGTCGACGACCTGTACGAACTCGCCGTGGTGGCGGGCCTCTCGGCCGGGGTGGCCGTGCTCGGCGGTTCGGTCGACGTCGCCACCGAGGAGGTCATCCCGGTGTCGGTCTACGAGCGGCTGGCGGCCGACCTCGGGCGCAACGGCTGCCGGGTGGTCGTCGACCTGGCAGGCGCGCGGCTGGCGGCGGCGCTGGAGGGCACGCCCGCGGTGGTGAAGGTCAGCCACGAGGAGCTGATCGAGGACGGCCGGGCGAAGTCCGACGACCTCGCGGACCTGACCGGCGCGGCGCGCGAACTGGTGGCCTCCGGCGTCGAACTGGTCGTGGTGTCGCGGGCCGCGGAACCCACGCTGGCGGTGACCGCCGCCGACGAACTGCTCGTCACCGCCCCCGCGCTGGACCCGGTGGACACCCGCGGCGGCGGCGACTCGATGACGGCCGGACTGGCCGCCGCCTTCGCCCAGGGCGCGGACCTGGAGGCGGCGCTGCGGCTCGGCGCGGCGGCGGGCGCCCTCAACATCACCCGCCACGGCCTGGGCAGCGGCAGCGGCGACGCGGTCCGGTCGCTGGTCGAACGGGTAGAGATCGCGCGGGTGGGGTAGCACCTACGACATGTCTCCCCGAGTGCTCGTGACCAACGACGACGGCATCGACTCACCCGGTCTCCTGGCGCTGGCGCGGTGCGCGGTGGACCTCGGCTGGACGACCCTGGTGGCCGCGCCCGCCGCCGAGGCCAGCGGCACCAGCGCGGGCCTCACCGCGGCCACGGACGACCGCACCTTCGCGGTCGAGCGCCGGACCCTCGACGGGCTCCCCGACGTGCCCGCGCACGCGGTCGCCGCGCACCCCGGCCTGATCGCCCTCACCGCCTGCCACGGCGGCTTCGGCGACCCGCCGGACCTGGTGCTGTCCGGGATCAACCGGGGCGCCAACATCGGCCGCGCGGTCCTGCACTCCGGCACCGTGGGGGCGGCGCTGACCGGCTCCATCAACGGCGCCCGCGCGCTCGCCGTCTCCCTGGACGTGCCGCTGGACCCGACCGCCCCGCCGAACTGGGACACCGCCGCGTCGGTCGTGGCCGGTCTGCTGCCGCTGCTGGCCTCGCTGGAGGTGGGGGCGGTGCTGAACGTGAACGTGCCGGACGTGCCCGCCGACCGCCTCCTGCCCGCCCGGTGGGCCCGGCTGGCCTCCTACGGCCGGGTGCGCAGCAAGGTCACGCAGGTCGACGACGGCACGATCGAGGTCGGCAACGTGGTGGTGGACGGCGACCTCGAACCCGGCACCGACGCCGACCTCCTCGGCCGCGGGCACGTGACGGTGACCGCGCTGCGCTCGGTCCACGAGGACGACGCCCTGATGGACGGCGAACTCCCGGGCTGAGACCCGGGCGCTCCGATCGGACCGGGCCGGGCGTACCCGTGGGTGCGCCCGGCCCGGTTCCGGTTTCGGTCAGGCGGTCCGGCCGAGCCGGGACCGGACGTGGCGCTCGATCAGGATGGGCACGAAGGTGGTCACCTTGGCCTCCCGGAAGCGGTCGTGCTCTTCCTGCACGGCGGCGTGGATGTCGGCCTCGCGGGCCGAGCCGTAGTCGTCGACCAGGCGGGCCTCCATCTGGTGGAGCTGCGTGCTGACCTGCTCGGCAAGGTCGTCCATGGAATGCGATGCGCTCATGTGAACCTCCTGCTGGTGACCTGCCCGCTTCGGCTGTCCATGGGACATCGTGGAAGTGAACGAAGGGTGAACAGTCCCGAGGGGTGGTCGATCACCGGGCGTGGAGCTGGGCGAGGGTCCGCTCCAGCTCGTCCCGCAGGGTGCGTCCGGCCGCCTCGGCGTCACCCCTGGCGATGGCGGCGACCAGCTCCGCGTGGCGGTCCCTCCCGTGGCGCCGCGGCGCCGGGCAGGCTCCGCCGCCGCGACCTCCACCAGCGCGCGCACCTCGTAGACGTGGGTGATCGCCGCCTGGCGCAGCCGGAGCGTGCGCGCAGGCAAGACCCCGGGATGGCTGACAGGAGTGCCGGGGCGGTGCCGGACCCGGTGGGTGCGGCACCGCCTGGGTGCTGTCAGACCCGGGCCGTAGCGCCGGGGTCCGGGATCAGGGCTTGCGGCCGACCGCGGCCACGATGCAGCGCGCCGCGGCGGGCAGCTCCCCGAGCCGGGGGCCGTCGGACCACCAGTCGTCGGCCACGACGATGCCCGGGTCGACCAGGTCGAGGCCGACCAGCATCTCCTCGATCTCGGCCCGGGTGCGGAAGTACCCCCGGCTGATGCCCGCGTTGAGGATGCCCTGCACGCGCTGGGCGAGCGCGCTGTCCTCGTTCTCCGGGTCGAGGAAGTGGCTGAACACGACGTAGGACCCCGAGGGCAGGGCATCGATGTAGCGCCGCATGATCTCCGCCGGGTGCAGTCCCTCGTCGGCGCCGTGGTGGTGCAGCGTGGCCACCTGCAACAGGGCCAAGGGGCGGTCGAAGTCGAGCCGCGAGCGCACCACCGCGTTCTCCAGCACCTGCTCCGGCCGGAAGATGTCCGCGGCGATGAAGTGGGTGTAGTCGTTCTCCTCCAGCAGCGCCCGACCGTGCGCCAGGACCACCGGGTCGTTGTCGACGTAGACGACCTCGGCCTCCGGGTTGAGCCGCTGCGCGATCTGGTGGGTGTTCTCCGCGGTCGGCAACCCGGACCCGCAGTCGAGGAACTGGTCGATGTGCGCGTGGTAGCACAGGAACCGCACCGCCCGGATGAGGAACGCCCGGTTGGTCAGGGCGATGGAGCGCACCTCGGGCACCGCCGCGTCGAGCTGCGCGAGCAGCGCGCGGTCGACCGCGTAGTTGTCCTTGCCCCCGAGAGCGGCGTCGTAGGCGCGCGCCACACTGGGCACCGTCTCGTCGATCGCGGTCGACGGGGCTGGCTCGGGGGACACATCAACCATGGGGGACCTCGCGGGGGATCGATCGGGGGGCACCCACAGTAGTGGACCGACCCCAGCCGGGACGTGGGGCGGGTCTCACCGCCCGGGCACCGAGGCGGTCGAGGTCCTCAGCGGGTGGTGCCAGTGGACAGCAGGCCGGTGACGATGGCCGCCAAGCCCTCGTGGTGGCTGTGGCCGGTCGTCAGCTCCACCCACCGACCGGACAGCCAGGCCAGCCGGGGGTGCGCCGCGGAGTCCAGCGCGGCCGACGCCCGATCGCGGTGCGTGGGCGCCCCCGCCTCCGCGCGCCGCCGGGACCGGGTGAAGTGTGGTGGTACAGCGCCATCGGGGTGGAGGCCAGGTCCTTGGCCAAGCGGCGCATGGAGAGCTGCTCGGCGCCGCAGGCCTCGACGATGGCAGCCGCGGCGGCCACGGTGGCCTCCCGGACAGCCGCGCGGGCCGACCGGCCCTGCGGGGCGCCGCATCCTCGCCCGACATCGGTCCCCTCCCGCACGCCGAACCGGCGCAGCAGCCGGGTCGAGGCGAAGATGCCGACCACCACGATGTCCGCACATCGGCAGGAAGGCCAGGCCCGCCTGCGCCGTCGGCAGCCGCAACACCTGCTGCAGGTACAGCGGGGCGTCCGCCGAGGTCCGCCCTTCCCACACCACGAATGCGGTCAGCAGCTCCACCGCCGCGTAGACGCCCAGCGCCTTCCCCCCGCTCCGGGCCCGCGCGCTGGGTCAGCGTCAGCAGCGCCGGCGCGGCGGGCGCCCCCAGCCCCTGCGGCGCCCGGGCGGCCACCAACTGCCACATTGTCGGGCACCGTGCTGCAATGGCGATGCTGCGGTGAACCTGGGCAGCGGGCCGGAATCACCACTGCCCGGGGGCACCTCGGGGGTCAGAGCGATTGCGGGTGGCAGACGGCTTTGAGGCTGACCCGGTGGGGGTTCAGCACGAAGGCACCGTGGTGGTCGGGGTGACACTCGGGAACCGCCCCGGCGGACAGGTGGCGTCCGCGAGCGGTGCGACACGCGGGCGGTGTCCTCGCCCCGGTCGCCTGCTAGCGGGAGGGCATGATCGCCCACAGGGCGAGGTAGATGATGAACTGCGGCCCGGGCAGGATGCAGGACACCACGAACAGCAGCCGGACCTTCCCCGGGCGCATGTTCCACTGCTCGGCGAGTCCGGCGCACACCCCCGCGATCCTGCGGTTGCCGCGGGGCCTGCTCAATGCTGTGGTCGTCATGCCACTATCCTCCTCCTCCCGGGCATTCCCGACATCTCGACGCGGCGGTCGGGTGGACCACGCCCACGGCAGGGATCTCGGAATCGGCGGTGAGCAGTGGACGTCACCATTGACGGTGCATCGATCGATTCGGTGCGGGCGTTCCACGACTTCGTCGCCGACGTCTTCGACCTGCACCCGTACTACGGGGCGAACCCGAACGCGTTCTGGGACGCGTTGACGGGGTCGATCGGGCGCCCGGTGCACATCGTGTGGATCAACGCCGGGCTGAGCAGGGCGGGGATGGGGGACGAGCAGTTCGAGCTGCTCGTCCGGTTGCTCCGGGACGCGGCTGAGCGGGACAGGCAGTTCTCGCGGCCGCAACTGGAGTTCTCGCTGTCCGAATGAGTGCCGCGTTGATGCCGGTCGCCCGCCGGGGGCGGGGGTCAGGTGGACCTGGGGCGGAGCATCCTGATGGCCAGTTCGGCGTAGGCGTCGGCCAGGTCTTCCGGGCCCAGGGTGGGGGTGGGGACGAACCAGTAGGGGGCCCGGACGCCCATGCTGGAGATGGCGGCGGTGGTGGTGATCAGCTCCGTCGCTTCGAACAGGCCGTCGCGGACGCCCCGCATACCGGGTTCGGTGGCCAGTTGCTCGGTGCGCTTGCGCATCTCCAGCGCCTCGGCGGAGCGCTCGGTGGTCAGGTGGTGCAGTTCGTCGTTGGTGACGATGGCGAGCAGGGGGTAGGTCACGTGGCTCAGGACGTGGGTGCGCACCAGGGCGCGGACCCTGGCCACCGGGTCCGGCGGGCACTCGGCCAGGGTCCGCTCGAACGCCTGGAGCAGGTCGCGGTGGCCGATGAGCACCAGCCGCTCCAGGATGTGCTGCTTGGACGGGAAGTGCTCGTAGAGGCTGGGGGCCTTGATCCCGACGGCGGCGGCGATCTGGCGGGTGCTGGTGCCGGGGTAGCCCTGGTGGGCGAACAGCCGCAGCGACTCCAGCAGGATGCGCAGCTCGGTGCCCGTCCCGTTGCCGGGGGGCAGGCGCGGCTCCACCGCGCGGACCCTGGTCAGCGCGGTGAAGTCGCGGGCGGGCGGCGGCGGGTCAGCCGCCTGCCCGCGAGTTCCGTCGGACGTCGACGTACGCCGGGTCGGTGCAGATGCCGCAAGCACCGGTGAACTCGGCTGCCGCTTGTTGGTCACCCGACAAGTTGTACCGGAACCACGCGGTGATGGTGCCGCGGAACCCGCCGCCGTCCGGGACGGGGGTGAAGTGGTTGGCCCCGCCGAGTTCGGCGTACCAGGCGGGGACCTGCGTCGCCCGCGCGTACAGCGGCTTCACCAGCAGGTCCGGGTTGACGATCTTGTCGTTCTCCCCGGCCAGGAACAGCACGGGGCCGCGCAGTGCCCCCGGGTTGGCCAGCGGACCCGGTTCCAGCGCGAGCGTGGCGTCGACCACCGGGTTGGCGCCCGCGTTGATCGCGCCCGCCCCACCCTGGGAGTGCCCGATCGCGCCCACGTGCTCGACGTCGACCTTCTGGTAGTACGGGCTGCCGGGCCTGCTGTTCTCCCACTTCAGCCACGCGGCGCCCACCAGCATCTCCTGGCCGCTGTTGGACTGCTTGGTGTTGGCGGCGGCGACGATGAACCCGTGCGAGGCCAGGTGGCGCAGCAGTCCGCTGTAGACCTCGGGAACGGCGCCGGTGCCGTTGCCCCAGATGATGACCGGGTGCTTGCCGTCGAGCCGGGACGGTCGGTAGTAGGTGCTGTTCGGCCTCACCTCGACGCTCACGGCGTACGGGCCGGGCGCTGCCCAGTCCGTGGTGGCAGCGGCGGCGGCAGGCGCCACCTGGGCGGCCTCCCCGCTCGGGGTGACGAAGACGAGCGTTGCGGTGACCGCGAGCGCGGCCACCAGTGGACGGCGGAGTTTCATCGGTGAACCCTCCCCTAACGACTGTTAGGGTATCGTGACAGCGACCCGTCAGGGTGTCAACCGGATCGGGAGGGCACGTGCTACCGCTGGACCACGATTGGGTGGACGCCGAACTGGACTTCCTCCGCGACCTCGGCCCCCGGCTGACCGGCTCCCCGCAGCACCACCGGCTGGTCGACCGCGTCGCCGAGCAGGTCCGGGCGCTCGGGCTGCCGGTGTCCGAGGACCGGCACCGGTTCACCCGGTGGGACCTCACCGCCGCGGCCGGGCTGTCGGTGGGCGGGGAGCCGGTCGAGGTGGCCTCCGTGTTCCCCTACTCGGGCACCGGGCGGGTGACCGGGCCCCTGGTCCGGCTGCGCGGGCCGGTGCCCCGGTGGTCGAGGGCCCGGGGCGGGATCGCGGTCGTCGAGGTGCGCAACCGGGAGCTGCCGCTGGCCGAGATCGTCCGGGTGTGGGGGTCGCAGCAGCCGTGGGAACCCCTGGCGCACCCGCTCATCCCGGCCACGATCGCGGGACTCGGGTTGCACCGCGCCCGGCGGGCGGGGGTGCGCGGCGTGGTCTTCGCCTGGCGCGGGCTCGCCGCCGAGGACGCGCGCGGCCAGTACGTGCCGTTCACCCTGCCGTACCAGGACATCCCCGCCGCGTTCGTCGCGGGCGAGGCGGCCGACGCGGTGCTCGACGCCGCCGCGCGGGGGAAGCCCGGAGACCTGGACGTGCCCGCCACCCTGACCCCGAAGGCGTCCATGCGCACGCTGTGGACAGCCGTCGAGGGCTCGGAACACCCCGAGGAGACGGTCCTGGTCGTGACCCACACCGACGGGACCAACGTCGTGGAGGAGAACGGCCACATCGGGCTGCTGGCCCTCGCCCGCGACGCGGTGACCACCCCGCCCCGGCGCACGGTCGTGTTCGCGTTTGTCGCGGGCCACCTGCGCATCCCGGCGGTGACCCGGTCCGGTCAGGCGGCCACCCGGTGGCTGCGCGACCACCCGGACCTCTGGTCGGGGCCGCGGCGCGCGGTCGCGGGCCTGGGTGTGGAACACCTGGGTGCCCGCGCCCCCGAACTCCTCTACGCCACCACCCCGCGACTGCGCGACCTCGCCGCCGCCGAGTGGCCCGGCACCCGGGTGTCCAGGCCGAGCCCGCTGATCCACTTCGGCGAGGGCGAACCCCTGCTGCACCACGGCATACCCGCCATCTCGCTGGTCAGCTCCCCGATCGACCTGCTGTCGACCCGGCCCGGCGACCACGTCGACACCGACCTGCTGCACCGGCAGGTCGACAGCTTCCGCCGCGTCTTGGCCCGCCTGGACGACACCGCCTCGGCGGACTTCGGGCAGGTCCGGCCCGGTGGCGTGGTGGCGAAGGCGGTCGCGGCGGCACGCCTGGCCATCGCCATCGCCCGGTCGCGCCGCCCGTCGGGCTGAGCGGCCCCACCGCCGGGGAGGGCGTGCAACATCTTCGCCCTCGTCGCCGCTGTTCCGGCCGTTCCGCAGACGGTTTACCCGGTCACCCGGCGGTGCCGGGGGCAACGGACGACGTGCGCGGACCCGGGCACGCCGCTGGCTGCCCGGCCCGGCGCAGCGGGTCTGGCGCGACTGCGCCACCCCACCCGGCACGCCATCGTGTCGGTCGCCGTCGACCTGGAGGTCTACGGCGAGGTGCTGCCGGGAGTGGAGAACACGGGCACCCCGTTCACCTGATCGTGAGCCCCGCTCGTGCGCACAGTGGTCGGTGCTCGGCAACCGGGTGACGCGGCCCGCGCGGTGCAACCCCTTCCGGCGCTAGCCATCGCGGGTGGGCGTGCCGCACGATGAGGGTCACTCGCTTGTGGAGCAAGGCGAACCCGAACTCCACTGTGGACCCGATGTGGAGATGGCATGACGTCTGGACACCACCCCAACGGCAGGCTGCGCGCCCTGATGGCCGAGAGCGGCTGGACCGGCGAAGCACTGGCGCGGGCCGTCAACACCGCGGGCCGCGAGACCGGGCTGCGGCTGCGCTACCGGCGGGACGCGGTGTCGCGGTGGCTGGCCGGGATGCGTCCCCGGCCACCGGTGCCCGACCTGGTCGCCGAGGTGCTGTCCCGCCGGGCCGGTCGCCACGTCACCGCGCAGGAGGCGGGACTCGTCGCCGCGGAGACCGGCGCCCGCTCACCGCACTGGTGGCAGGTCGTGCCCGTGGGCGCGCTGTTCGACGCGGGCGTGGGCGCCTACAGCGTGGCCGCGCTCGCCGTGCCGCCGTGGACCGCGCACCCGGTCGAGCACCCGGCGGCCGACCCGCGCACCGGCCCCCGGGTCGGGGCGGGGGAGGTCGCGGCGGCCAGGCTGATGGCCCGCCTGTTCGCCGACGCGGACACCGCCTTCGGCGGCGGCCACTCCCGGCACACCCTCGCCTCCTACCTCAGCGCCACCGTGGCCCCCTGGCTGCGCGCGGACGCGGCCCCGGCGGTGCGGCTGGACCTGCTGTCCACCGCGGCCGGGCTGGCCACCCTGTGCGGGGCGATGGCCGTCGACGACCGGGCCAACGCCTGCGCCCAACGCCACTACCTGGCCGCCCTGCGGCTCAGCGCCGAAGCCGGGAACGCCCCCGCCCACGCCGTGGCGCTGCGCGGCCTCGCCGAACAGGCCCGGCTGCTCGGCCACGCCCACCACGCCGACCGACTCGCCGAGGCCGCCGTGCGCACCGCCGGGGACAACGCCCACCCGCGCCTCGCGGCGTCCCTGCACGGCGAACTCGCCGCGTCGGCCGCCGCCGCCGACCGGGGGCAGCGCGCCGCCCGCCACCTCACCGCGGCCCACCGGGCACTGGAACGCGACACCGAGCCGGACGACGACCCGGACGCCCCGCTGTCGGACCTCCTGCTCCCGGGCACCCGCGGTCACCACTGGGCGGTGCTCGCCCAGCACCGGGCGGAGGTGGCCGCCTGCGCGGCCGACCGGCCCGCGGCGATCAACGCCCTGCGGGCGTCGTTGCGGCACCGGCCGACCCCCGAGCGCCGCGCCCGGGCGCTCACCCTGGCCCGGCTCGGCGAACTGCACCTGGCCGAGGGCCAGGTCGAGGACGCGTGCCGCGCCTGGGGCCGGTTCCTCGACGACCACCCCGCCCTGACCTCCGCCCGCGCCGACGCCGCCTTCGACGCGCTGCGCACCCACCTCCGCGCCCACCTGTCCGTCCCGGCGGCGCGGGCGCTGTGGACCAGGGTGGCCACCGGCCCGGCGGCGCGTGCGGGCGCGTGACCGGCAGGACCTCCGGGTGGAACGCGGCCACGGCGTGACCGCTTTCACCCACAGCGGCGAGAAGGCGGGCCGTGGACACCCGGTTTCGTCCACTGTGGATTATCTTGCACCGGTCCCGGTGCGGCGGTGGGCCAACACGGCGACGGCGGGCCAGAAGACCTGGGCGCCCGCGAGCACCCGTTCGGCGAGCCCGACCAGGTGATCGGCGCGCAGCGACAGCCCGAACCCGGCCAGGCAGACCAGGAACACCGCCGTCGCCGCCCACGCGGACCGGGCCCCCGGTGCGGCGGCGGCCGCGGGCCAGATCGACAGCGCGCCGAACGCGACGGCGGCCGCGACCTGGTGCCCCGCCGCGGGCTGGGGGAGCGCGGCGACCGCGGCGCTGGCCACCCCGGCCACCGCCAGCAGCACCCGCCCCGCCGGGCGGGCGCCGGTCAGCCCGGCGGCGGTCACCACGTGGCAGGCGCCGACCACCGCGAGCCCGGTGGTCATGATCCACCGGTTCGGCGCGTCCACCGCGGCCAGCGCGCTGATCGTGTCGCGCACCTGGTCGAAGTCGGGGTGCGCGGCGGCGGCCGCGGTCCAGCCCCCGATCAGCGCCACCGGGGCGAGCGAGGACGACAGGACAGCCCACCTGCGCACGGTCATCCGCCCATGCTCTCGCGGAACCCCGGCGGCGGCCGTGCGGGACAACCCCCGGTCGACCTCCCTTGTCCGAAGAGGGCCGCACATGACGAGCCCCGGAAGCTGCCAGGTGGACCCGTCACCGGAGCGGCTGGTGGCCCCGACTGGCTGCCACGCGCCGCCGACCGTCTTGACCTGCGGGCCACCGGAGTCGGGTGCGTGGCCACCGACGTCACCGAGACCAGTGCGCCGCCGGAGGTGCGGTTGTTGCTGCCCACGCGCAGCCGCGTGCTGGAAGGCGACCTGCCCTGCACGCAGTGCCGCGCGTTCTGGGTGACGGTCCCGAGACAGGGGCAGGACCGTTCACGGAAGTAGCCCCCAACGCGGAGCGCACAAGCCCTGCGCTGGCGGTTGCCTCAGCCGGCAGAGGGCGTTCCCCGCATCAACTCCGCCGTGGCGCGGCGGAAGCGGACGTGCAACTGCCCGTCCTCGGTGGAGACCACCGCGCGGACGCCGTAGACGTCCGCGATCAGGTCCTCGGTGAGCACGTCGACCGGCGTCCCCGCCGCCACGACCCGCCCCGCCCGCAGGACCACCACGTGGTCGCAGAACATCGCCGCCAGGTTCAGGTCGTGCAGGGCCACCACTGTTGTCACCGGCAGCGTGGTGACCAGGTGCAGCAGGTCGAGCTGGTGGGCGATGTCGAGGTGGTTGGTCGGCTCGTCCAGCAGCAGCTCGCGGGGCTCCTGGGCCAGCGCCCTGGCGAGCTGGACCCGCTGCCGCTCGCCGCCGGAGAGCGTGTGCCAGGACTGCCCGCCGCGGTCGGTGAGGCCGGTGGCCGCCAGCGCCGAGCGCACCGCCGCGGTGTCCGCCGCGGACTCGCCCTCCCACGCGCGCCGGTGCGGGATGCGGCCGAGCCGCACCACGTCGAGCACGCTGAGGTCCACCTGCGTGTCGACCTGCTGCTCGACCACGGCCAGCCTGCGCGCGACCACGTGCCGCGGCAGGTCGGCCAAGGGGGCGCCGTCGAGGGTGACCACGCCGCCGCCCGTGGGCAGCAACCCCGCCAGCACCCGCAGCAGGGTCGACTTCCCGGCGCCGTTCGGGCCGAGCAGGCCGATGGTGGCCCCCGCCCGGCAGTCCACGGTGACCCCGTCGAGCACGAGGTGGCCACCGGCGGTGCGCACGACGCGGTCCGCGGCGAGGGTCATCGCCTGCTCCTGGTGCGGTAGAGGATGACCACGAAGGCCGGGACGCCGATCAGCGAGGTGAGCACGCCGACGGGGATCTCCTGCGGGTCGAGCGCGGACCGGGCGGCGGTGTCCACCCACACCAGGAAGATCGCCCCGCCCAGCGCCGAGGTGGGCAGCAGGCGGGCGTGCCCGGCCCCGGCCAGCGCCCGCGCGGCGTGCGGCAGCACCAGCCCGACGAACCCGATCGCCCCCGACGAACTCACCAGCACCGCCGTGAGCAGGGCCGTCGCGCACAGCAGCACCACCCGCACCCGGGCCACCCGGATGCCCAGCGACGCCGCGGCGTCCTCGCCGAAGGCGAACGCGTCCAGGGTGCGGCCGTGGCCCAGGCACACCACCAGCGCCACCACCAGCACGGCCGCGCAGACGCCGACCTCGGTCCACGTCGCGCTCGACAGCGACCCGAGCAGCCAGAACAGCACGCCCCTGGTCGTCTCGGCATCGGCGGAGGTGAGCACGATGAACGAGGTGAGCGCGGAGAACAGCTGCATCGCCGCCACCCCGCAGAGCACCACCCGGTCCAACTGCCCGCCCAGCAGCCGACTCAGCACCAGCACCAGGGTGAACGCCAGGACCGCGCCCAGGAACGCCCCCGCCGACAGCGACACCGCGCCGCCGCCCACCCCGAGGACGACGACCACCACCGCACCGGTCGATGCCCCGGAGGACACGCCGAGCACGAACGGGTCGGCGAGCGGGTTGCGCAGCAGCGACTGGAGCACGACCCCGCACACCGCGAGCCCGGCCCCGCAGACGGCGGCCAGCAGCGTCCTGGGCAGCCGCAGGTGCCAGATGATGCCGTCGCGGATCGGCGAGAGCACCCGCTCCCCACCGCCGAGGTGGGCCAGGACGGTGCGCCAGACCT
The DNA here is from genome assembly GCF_021056305.1 of Actinokineospora sp. PR83. Taxonomy (NCBI): domain Bacteria; kingdom Bacillati; phylum Actinomycetota; class Actinomycetes; order Pseudonocardiales; family Pseudonocardiaceae; genus Actinokineospora; species Actinokineospora sp. PR83. Next base: position 40,540 of record NZ_JAJCXD010000035.1, on the reverse strand, counting down.
CACCCACCCCGATGTCGGCCGGGCCGATGGTGATCACCACCGCCGTCGAGGCGACCAGCAGCACCAGACCAGCGGCGTACCGCAGGCCGGTCCGGGCGCGCGTGGGCGCCGCGGTCACCCGAGCGGCCCGAAGCCCCGCAGCGCCGCCGCGACCTTCTCCACGCCCTCGACGGTGCGCATGGTCGGGTTGAGCGCCTGCCCGCTCAGCGCCACGTACCGCTTGCCCTGCACCGCCCGCATCCGCGAGGTGACCGGGTTGGACTCCAGGAACGCGATCTTCGCCGCGGCGGTCTCCGCGGTCTGCGACTTGCGGGTCAGGTCGCCGATCACCAGCACCGCCGGGTCGCGCTCGGCCACTGTCTCCCAGTTGACCTGCGGCCACTCCGCGCGGGTGTCGTCGAAGACGTTCTTCGCCCCCAGCGCCCCGGTGATCACCCCCGGTGCCCCGCAGCACCCGGCCAGGTAGGGCGATTCGGCGTTGGCGAACCAGTACAGGATGCTGACCCGCGACGCGTCGAGCCCCCTGGTCGCGGTGTCGAGCCGCTCGCGCAGCCCTGCCACGACCTGCTCCCCGCGCTCAGTGACGTCGAACAGCTCCGCCAACTCCCGGATCTCGCGGAACACGTCGTCCATGGTCAGCGCCGTGGACCGCACCCCGTCCCCGTCGCCGCTGTTGTCCTTGGTGCCGCAGTCGGTGGGGGACAGGTAGGTGGTCACGCCCAGTTCCTCGAACCGCTCCCGGGTCGCCACCCCACCGGTCCCGAGCACGGATTCGAACGAGGCGGCGACGAAGTCCGGCTCGACCGCCAGGACCCGCTCGAACGACGGCGCGTTGTCCGCCAGCCGCGGCACCTTCGCGTTCGCCTCGGCCAGTTCCGGCAGAACCGGGTCGGTCCAGGTCGCGGTGCCCACCATCCGGTCGGCCAGCCCCAGCGCCAGCATGATCTCCGCACTGCCCTGGTTCAGCGCCACCGCCCGCTTCGGCGGCTCGCCCACCCGGACAGTCCGCCCGCAGTTGTCCACCCCCGTGCCCCGACCCGCCGCGGTGTCCGCCCCGCCCCCACCGCACCCGGCGACCGCCAAGACCGCGACACCCACCAGAACCCGAAACCGCCACGCTCCGCGCACGCCGAATCCTTCACCCTCAAGGGCCCCACGCGAGCCCAACCGGACGGTCGCCCACCCCGGCCGTCAGCCGGAGTGGGTGCCAGTGGGTAATCGGACTCGGAACGCTCGGAAGCCGTCCCTCACCGCTGCGCGTCAGTCCCGGTCTTGCACCGGAGTTCCCCCGCCCGAACCCGCTTCCGCGGCCTCGGCTGGCCCGCGAAAGCTAACACAGCCCTCATCCGCCGCGATCCACCCGCCGCGTCGTGAAGCACCTCACACCGGTGCACCTCAGGCCGATGGGTCGTGGCGGAGGTAGGTGAGCACAGCGGACACTCGGCGGTGCAGGGTGGCTTCCTCGCCGAGTCCCAGCTTGGCGAAGGTGGAGTGCCCGTGCTTCTCCACTGTGGACTCGCTGATCACCAGGGTGGCGGCGATGGCCCGGTTGTTGTGGCCCTGGGCCATGAGCCGCAGGACCTCGTACTCCCTCGCGGTCAACCGGGACAGGGGCGAGTCGGCGGCGCGGGTGTGACCGCGCAGGAGGATGTCGACCACCCGGGGATCGATGCTGGAGCGGCCCGCGCGGACCTCCCTGATGGCGCCCAGGAGGTGGTCGAGGTCGCCGACCCGTTCCTTGAGCAGGTAGGCGAGCCCTTCGGTCCCGTCGCGGAAGAGGGCGAAGACGTAGGACTCGTCGGCGTGCTGGGACAGGACGACCACTCCGGTGCCGGGGTGGTCGGCGCGGATGGTGTGCGCGGCGGTGATGCCCTCGGTGCGGTGGCCCGGCGGCATCCGGATGTCGGTGATCACCGCGTCCGGGCGGAGTTCGCCCACCGCGTGCAGCAACTCCACCGCGTTGCCCACGGCGGCCACCACCTCGACCTCACCGGAGTCCTCCAGCAGCAGGCGGGTGCCCTCGCGGACCAGGTAGTGGTCCTCGGCGAGGACGACCCGGGTCGTCGGCCGCTCAGGCACCGCTCCTCCTGACCGGCAGCCGGACCCGCACGGTGGCGCCCGCGCCCGGTGCGCTGGTGGCCACCAGCGCACCGCCCACCGCGTCCACCCGGTCGCGGAGCCCGGTGAGCCGCACCTCGCCGGGGAAACCGACACCGTCGTCGGTGACCTCGATGTCGAGCAGGTCGGCGCGGCTGCTGAGGCGGATCGTCGCCCGGGTCGCCTCGGCGTGCTTGAGGACGTTGGTGAGCGCTTCGGAGACGAGGAAGTACGCGGCCTCTTCCACGTCCGGGACGAACCGGGCACCGGTCACCTCCGGTCCCGCGTGGACGGTGACCGGGATCGGCGCCCGCCGCGCCCGCGAGCGCACCGCGGCGGCCAGGCCCTGGTCGGTCAGCTCCGACGGGTGGATGCCGTGGGCCAGCTCCCGGACCTCGGTGATCACCCGGTAGACGTCCTCCTGCACCTCGTCGAGCATGGCGTCCACCCGGTCGGGGTCGCGCCGCAGGTGATTGCGGACCAACCGCAGCCGCGTGACCATGGCGACCAGGTCCTGCTGCACCCCGTCGTGCAGTTGCCCCTGGACCCGGCGCCGCTCGGCGTTCTGCGCCTGCACGATCCGCGCCCGGGACGCCTCCAGCTCCCCGGCCTGCTCCTCGACCCGAACCACGTGGGCCGAAAGCTGCGCGGCCAACCCCAGGTTGTGCACGGCCAGCGCGGTCTGCCGCGCCAGCGTCTCCACCAGCGCCCGGTCCGACGGCGTCAGCGCGCCCTCCACCTTCGGACCGCACTCGATCGACCCGACCACGGTGTGCCGGTGGCACAGGGGCACCGCCAGCACCGCCTTCTCGGCCCTCCCGGGCACCCCGGCCGTGTCGACGGCCCGGTCCGGCGTCTCCAGGGTGACCCGCGCCCACCGCAGGTCGAACGCCTCCGCCACCGTGCGCGCCAATTCGGCCGCGAGCGCGGACGGGCGGAACACCCGCTCCAGGGTGGCGCCGAACCGGACCAGCAACTCCTGCCCGCTCGGCCGGTGGCCGTACACCCGGGTCGCGGCGACCCTGGTCAACCGAGCCCGGACCGGCTCGGCCGCCACGGTGGCCGCCACGGCGACCAGCACCACCAGACCACCCGGCAGGTACGCGCTCGCGGTCAGGCTCAACCCGGCCACCGCCCCGACGTACCAGAGCGCGATGAACACCCAGGACAACCGGTACCTGGTCGACCGACGCACCACCACGTCCGCACCCAGCATCCGGTACCGGACCACCGCCAGCACCAGCGCGGCGGGCACCACCGCGGTGTCGACCAGGACCACCACCACGGTCGTCACCACGCCCTGTGGCCGCACCCAGCTCGCCAGCACCAGCGGCGCCACCACCGCCACAGCGGTCAGCAGCACCACGCCCAGCATCCACCGCAACTCCGAGCGCTCACCCGTGGGCAGGAGCCGGTACCGCACCCCCAACAGCACCGGCCCCAGCAGGAACACCCACATCCCGGCCGGCACGGGACCGAGCGGCAGCCGCGTCTCCGTCGCCGCCAGCACCGCGTCGATCGGCACCAGCAGCCACAGCGCGGGCAGCACCACGCGCTCGTGCGCGAACCGCCGCCGACCGTCCGGCAGCAACGCGAGCAGGCGCACCACCAGCACCACGAGGGTCGCCATCAGCACACCGAACACGACCCGCGGCGCCGCGGGCCCCGAACCGGGACCGCCGACCACCTCCGGCACGGCGAACGCGAAGGCGATCACCACCGCGAACAGCGCCCCCGAGACCACCAGGCGCCGCGCCACCGGGTGCCCCGGGACATGCCACCACACGAACACCCCCACCACGTGCCACGGCAGCGGCCCGGCGACCGCGATCGCCACCGCCAGCGGCCCCAGGGAGCGCCCCACGACCACCGCGCACAGCACGGCGAGCCCACCCACCACAACGGGCACCCACATCCAGGGCGCTCGTCCGCGTTCTCCAACCATGACCGAATCGTCCCGCACGGCGGACCGGGCGGGCCAGCCGACTTCCTCCCTCCTCATATGGAGAAAACCTCCAGTCGACACTCAAGCCACCCCGGTGTCCACAAGCGCGAGCACACGCCACGGTTGAGCTACAGCAACGAGAGGACACACCATGCCACGCCACATCCTGGGAGCCGCGGTACTCGCCGCCGCTCTCATACTGGGAGCGACCCCGGCCCAGGCCGCCCCCGTCGACCCACTGCGCCTGCCCGAACCCACCGGCCGCCACCACATCGGCGTCACCACCCTGCACCTGGTCGACCACGCCAGGGTCGACCCGTGGCCGGACGCGGTGGGCAGCCGCCGGGAGCTGGTGGTCAGCGTGTTCTACCCGGCCACCACCGTGCGCGATCACCCGCCCGCACCCCACATGGGTCCCGGTACCGCGGCCGGGTTCGGCGCCGTCGCACCCTTCTACCTGCCGGGCATCCCCGCGTCCGGGGTCGACTGGGCGGCGACGCGCACCCACGCCCACACCGACGCCCCGGCGCGGGCCGTGCGGGCACCGGTCGTGCTCTACAGCCCGGGCCTCGCCGATCCGCGCTCACTCGGCACGGCCGTGGCGGAGGAGTTGGCAGGCCAGGGATCGGTGGTGGTGACCGTGGACCACCCGGGGGAAACCAGCGTCGTGGAGTTCCCCGACGGCCGAGTGCGCACGATCGCCCTGCCGGGCGACCCCCGCACCAGCCCCGCGCTGTACCGGAGCCTGGTCGACACGCGCCTCGCCGACACCCGCTTCGTGCTCGACCAGGTCGAATCCCTCGCCCGAGGGCACAACCCGGACGCCGAGGGCCACCCGCTGCCGCCCGGCCTCGGCCGCGCCCTCGACATCCGCCACCTGAGCATCTACGGACAGGGCCTGGGCGGCACCACCGCCACCGAGGCACTCCACGAAGATCCGCGCCTGGACGCCGCGGTGAACCTTGATGGCTACCTGGACTACCTGCCGGACCCCGCGGGCACCCCCGGCGACCTGCTGCCCGCCGCCCGCGACGGCGTCACCAAGCCACTCCTGCTCGTCGGCTCGGAGGGCTTCCGCGACGAACGACTGGACCGGTCCTGGTCGGCACTGCTGGCCCACCACGGCCCGGCCACCCGAACGCAGGTCGACGGCGTCGCGCACTGGGGCCTGACCGATCTCGGCGCCCTGGTACCGCAACTGCAGGCCCGCGGGCTCGTCACAGCGGCCGACCGGGACCGCCTCGTCGGCAGCCTGCCACCGCGGCGGTCCGTGCCCCTGCTGCGCGGGCACGTCGTCGGTTTCCTCGCGCGCTGGACGGGCTGCTGACGTTGTCTGCACAACCATGTCCACAAGGACGATCCCCACCGCTCCACCGTTTTCCCCCGCTTGACGACAGGTTCGCCCAGGGTGGGGAGAGGTACGTCGCACTCGGAGACTCGGCGGCGGCCGGGCTGCTCATCCACCGGAGGACTCGAAGCTGGCCAACGCTCCTAGCCAACCACCTGAAGGTCGCCGCGGCCGCGCTGGGCGTCAGCCTGATCACCGACGTCACCTGCTCCAGCGCCGCCACCGCCCACTGTGTGGTGGGGGGACTGTGTGGTGGTGCAGCAAGTGGCAGTCACGGCCTGGCCGGTCGGTGCGGTGACGAGTGCGCCACCCGTCGTGGCGGGGGCGGCCAGGGTGATCGTCGCGGCGCGACATAACCCAGGGAGTTTCATCGGGCGCTCCTGATGGCTGCGTGGGTGGTGGTGGGAAGTCATCGATCTCGCGCCCGGTGAGCCCATGAAGGGCATCGGGGATGTGCATCGCCCATCGGGGTGGCAGGGTGGGATCGCCACCTGCAGCGGCGTTCATCCTCGGCGCTGGCAGGGCGGAAGCCAAGGTGATCGACGTTGTTAGGATGATCTCGTGGGTTTTCCGAATGGTCGAACGGGTCGCATCATTTTATTGAACGGCGTGTCGAGTTCGGGCAAGAGCAGTATCGCGGAGCAATTGCTTCTGGTGCTCGACACACCCTGGTTCTCCATCGGTGTCGACGTCATCAATGGTCTCAGGGCGAAGGAACGCAGCCGGGAGCTCGGCCAAGACGCGCTCCGCGAGGTGCTCATGCGGACGCGGGCGGGTTTCCACCGCGCGGTGGCGGGCATGGCACACGCGGGCAATGACGTCGTGGTGGACCACGTGCTGAGCGAGCCCTGGCGGCTGATCGATTGCCTCGCCGTGATGGACGGATTGGATGTCGTTTTCGTCGGGGTGCACTGCGGGCTTGAGGAATTGCGTCGCCGCGAGGCGGCCAGGGGCGATCGGGAGATCGGGCAGGCTGAAGGGCAACTCGCGCGAGTGCACGCGCACGGCCTCTACGACCTCGAGTGCGACAGCGGGGCGCGCAGCCCTCGTGCGTGCGCGTTGCAGATCAAAGACTTCCTGGCGCAGCCCGCACGCGCGCGGGCATTTGACCGGTTGCGGGACAAGGCGACCGCGGGCGGCGTGCTCCTCCCCGATCAGCTCGGTACCGGGTGAATCCACAGCCGCCGACGGGACGCCCGCGGTGGCTGAACGGGCGTCACCCGATCGCCGGACACCGGTGGTGATCTTGTGACAGCATCGGGGCATGTCCGTGCCCGAGCAGTTGATCGCGTCCGTTGCCGAAGCCCTTCCCCTGGTGTCAGCCAGGATTCCGGACGCGCCTGCCGCGGAACTCGGCCGGTTCCGGCTCCTGGATCGGGACCACCCGTATCAAACGCCCGTGCAGGCGGCGCATGACGCGCTGGGGCCACTGCTGGCGAGCCGGTTGCTCGGCGTGCTGGAGTTGACCGTGGCGGAACTACGCGTGGCGGCGCCCGGCGGCCTGACCGCCGGGCTCGCGCCGCTGACCTCGGGTGCGTTCGGCCTGATGTCCTTCGGGCACGAACCCGCGACGCGGAAGCCCCTGGCCTTGGTGGAGGCCGTCAACCCCGGTGCGACGGCGCTGGTCGTCGACCTGGCCCGCGCTCTGGCCCGCGAGTCGGAGGTCCGGCGGCTGCTCGCGGTCGGTGCCGAGGTCGTGGGGGAGGAGGAGATCATCGCCCAGCACGGCCGGGCCCACCTGGCCCTGGCGGTGGTGACGGCCGGCGCGGTGCTGCGGGAGGTCGGTGCCGATCCCGTCGCTGTGGTGGCGACGGCGCTGGGGGTGGCTGCGCTGTTGCTGCACGACGCCGGGGCGCCGCCCTCCTACGCCGCTGCCGCGCTCGACAAGCGCCGGGCCGACTACCGCCTGCCGCTGAGCGCTTCCGTGCACGCGGTGGCCACCGGCGGCCACTTCGCACTGGTCGAGCACGGTGTTGCCGCCGACCCGGATTTCGCGGAGAACGGCCTGGTGGCGCCGATCCCCGGCGGGGTGGCGGTGCGCACGGGTGTGGAGGCGGGCCAGGTCCAGGTCGGCCTGGACGTGCTCGCCGAACCCCCGTCCGAGGTCGACCTGGCGGTCTGGGACGAGGTGGTGGAGGTGAGCTGGACGGCGGAGGCCGGGTTCGCCACGCTCACCGGCGGCCCGCAGGACTGCCGCACGCCGCCGTGGTCAGGGCCGTACCGGGTCAGGGTGCACGCCCGCGGCCGGGACGGTGACGATGTGGAGGGGCACCACCTGGTGGTGTGGTCGGCGCCCGCCGCGCCCCCGATCGTCCACAAGCGAACCGATAGGCTCGGGCACCGCCTGCGCGGCGAGCCCGAACCGCCGGTCGTGACCGCGCCGGACGCGGCGTTCCGCTGGGTGCACCAGGGCCGGTTGTCCGTGGCGGCCACCATCACCTCGGTCACCGGGCTGACCCCGGACGAGGTCGTGCTGGCCTTCGGCGCCGATCCCGGGGTCCCGTTGTCGTGGGAGGAGTGCCAGAACGGCGTCGAGTGGGTGCCCGCGGTCGCCGTGCGGCAGTGCGGGGACGTGGTGGTCGCGGTTGAGGTGAACGGGTTCCGCGGGTCGGACGAGGCGGTGCTGCGCGAACTGTCCCGTGCGGGCAGGGCGGCCAGTATGTTCTGGAACGCCAAAGCGGTCACCTGCCTGTCCTTCGCCCGCGGCGGCGAGGTGCTGTGGGCCGAGGAACTGCTCGACGAACTGCCGACGAGCCAAGCCCCCGAGGTCCGGCGCGCGTTGCCGGGCCTGGACTTCGACGACTACCGGCACCTCGAAGCCAAGGGGGTCGCCGCCGTCGCCCGCTTCACCGGGGGCGGCCCGACCGAACGCGACCTGGAACGCCTGCTCCACGACGACGTCGCCTTCCGCACCCCCTGAGCGCTGCCGCAACACGGGGCTGGGCGGGCGGTGCAGGGTCGAAGCCGGACGCGCCCATGAACCTGGTGGACAGGGTGGTCGTGATGACCGCCGTGGTCGTGATGGTCGCCGCCTGAGTGCAGCTCGGACCGCTGCGGCGCGAGGCGTTCAACCTGCCGCGCGTCCAGTAGGGCCGCACCCCAGCCGGTCACCTCGGCTCCGCCTACGACGACGGCGGTCTGGTCGACATCCGGGCCTGACGGCACGGTCGGGCGGGGTGCCCTCAGGCGGCTTCGAGGGCGGGAACGGTGGTGCGCAGGGTGCGCAGGGCGTTGTGGACGCGGCTCTTGACGGTGCCCACGGGGACCTGGAGGGCGACGGCGGCGGCCGCGGTGCTGCGGTCGGCCAGGTAGACCTCGGCCAGGGTGGCCCGGTGGGCGGTGGGCAGGGCCCGCAGGACGTCCGCGACGAACAGGCGGTCGACGACCTCGTCGGCGCGCTCGGGGGTGGCGGTGGGGTCGGTGGCGGGCATCTCGACCTCGGCGGGGCGGGCGGCGCGGGCGCGGTGCTGGTCGACGGCGATGTTGTGGGCGACGCGCTTGAGCCAGCCGCGGACGGAGCCCTGGTCGTCGGTGAGGCGGGTGAGGTTGCGCCAGGCGCGCAGCCAGGTCTCCTGCACGACGTCCTCGGCGCGGTGGCGGTCGCCGCCGGTGAGGCGGGTGGTGTAGGCGAGCAGGGCGGGACCGTGGGCGCGGACGATCTCGTCGAGCAGGGTGCTGGCGGTGGTGGTCATCGTGTGTCTCCCCTGGTGTCCGGCCCGTTTCGGCGTTGGGAGAAGACTCGCGGAAATCGCCGGGGAGATCGGTGGGACCAACCCTCCGACCCCGGGGGTGAGCCCGCCGGTTTCCGGCGGGGCTGCCCCGGCCCGGGGTAGGGGAATCCCCACTCCGACGGCGATCAGACCAGGTCAGGCCGGGTGCGCCCCTCCAGTCGACAACCGGCAGGCCCGTCGAGCCCGTCCGGGGGGCGCGAACCCGCGGCGGGCCGTGACCCGTGTGCCGGGCGTACCGCTCCCGACGAGAACGGACGGGTTCTGATGTCCACACTGCACACCTGGCTGCCCACTCCGGCCCGCGAGGTGCCCGCCGACACCGACCAGCTGACCGCGCTGACCGAGGTGCTCGCCGACGTCGACGAGCGGCAGCACTTCCTGGACTACCTCGGCGGCGCGGAGCCCGCCCACCTCGGCCACCACCGCGTGACCCCGTTCGCGGACCAGGACCCCCTGTGGCGGGCGAGCTGACCGGCAGGGAGCCCCGCGGCGAGGGGTTCGGGAGCTACTCCCGACCGCCGCAGTCCAGCGCGTCCGGCTCGTCGGCCGCCCCCGGCGTCCACCGCACGTTCGCCACCGACACGTCCAGCGCCTCTTCGGAGTACAGCAGCATGAACGTGTCCACGTGCTTCGGGTCGAGCCCGTCGGCGACGAAGCACGAGATCGGGATCCGCACGGTCGTCACCCGGCCCGGCGGCAGGACGTTGAGCAGCGACGTCAACTCCACCTGGCCCCCGCACGGGTACTCGCAGTGCACCGCGACGGAGGCCCACGAGGTGGGCGGGCGGTGCACCACGGCGTCGAACACCAGCGCGGCGTCGTCGTCCAGGTACGCGCTCATGTCCCGGAAGCCGGGGTCCTGGAAGTAGAGCTGGGCCGGGCCCCGGCCCGTCCAGGTGGCGCGCAGGCCGTCCGCCCCGCCCACCCGGTCCGGTCCCACCCTGATCTCGGTGTGCTCGGCGGCCCGCCGCCCCCCGAGGTAGGTGCCGTCCCAGTTCTCCTCGGAGCCGATGATGCTCTGGAACGGGGAGACGTCGGACCCGTCGTAGACCTTGACCTCCGGGATGCCCGGGGTGGCTCGCGAGGTGGGTGGTGCGATGGCCCGCGCGGTGGTCGGGGCGACCGGCGGGGGACCGGCGATGACCTGCGAGGTGCCCGTGGCGACCTGCGGCGCGGTGGTCGCGGCGGCTGCGGACGTGGTCGTGGTCGGCGGCACGGGGGAGGCGAGTGCGCCGCCCTGGGGTGCGGCCGGGGTGTCCGCACCGCCGCCGATCAGGGTGGCGGTGGTGGCCGCCGCGACCAGCAGCACCGCCGCCGCTGCCGCCGCGGGCACCAGCCACTTCGGCCTGCCGCTCCGGGGAGCGGGGAGCGGGGTGCCGGGCGGCGGGACGACCGCGGCGGGCTGCTCGACCGCCGGGGTGCGCGAAACCGCGGCCGCGCCGAGGGCCACGGTGAACTTCGGGTGCAGGCCCACCCGGACCGGCCTGCCGAAGGCCTCCGAGACCATCTGCGTCACCAGCGGGATGCGGGACGACCCACCCGCGAGCAGGACGGCGGCGAGGTCGTCGGCCTTGAGCCCGGCGGAGGTGATGGTGCGCTCCAGGGCCTCGGTGGTCAGCGCGATGGCGGGGCGGATCATCTCGTTGAACTCGATCCGCGTCACCAGCAGTTCCCGCCCACCGCCGGGCAGGGGGACCTGGAGCAGGACATCCGGTTCGGTGGAGAGTTCCTCCTTGGCCCGCACGCACAGGGCGCGGATCGCGGCCAGCGCCGCCGCGGCCTCGGGGTCGGCGGGGTCGAGTGCGCTGACCGCGCCGTCGAGGCGGGTGTCGACGTGGGCGAGCAGTGCCTCGTCGAAGTCCATGCCGCCGAGCCGTTCGATGCCCTCGGGGGTGCCCAGGATTTCCATGCCACCGGCCGCGGCCCGCAGGACGGTCGTGTCGAAGGTGCCGCCGCCGAGGTCGTAGACCGCGACCAGTTCCCCCTCGCCGAGCCTGCGCTCCACCGAGTAGTGCGTGGCCGCCGCCTCGGGTTCGGTGATGATCCGCGCCCCCGACAGCCCGGCCAGGCGCGGCACCTCGTCGAAGTGCTCGCGCCGGTACGGGCCCCACACGGCGGGGCAGGTCAGCACCACCGACTCGGGCGCCTCGCCCTCCTGGGCGGTGACGGCGGCGACGACGTCGCGTAGCTGCGCGGCCAGCAGCGCGGCGGGGGAGTAGGCGGCGCCGCCGATGACCAGGGGCGTGGGGTCACCGAGCCTGCGCTTGTGGCCGCGCGAGAGCCGCGCGGGGTCGGTCGCCTCGGCCTCGGCGGCCTCACCGGTGACCAGGGTGCCGTCCGCTCGCGCGTACACCAGCGACGGGCTGATGCCCCCCTCGCCCAGCGGGACGACCCGCGTGCCCGATTCCCGGGCGACCGCGGCCGCGGTGAAGGTCGTGCCGAGGTCGATGCCGAGCCCGTAGCCCACTGCCGCATTCCCCTTGCGTCTGCGCTCTGCCTGGCCGTTCCCGGGCTCGTCGTCGGGGAGCCCCCGCGTCCCGCTCCGATCGGCACGCAGGCCGGATCGTAATCCTGCTGTCCTGCCTGCGGGGAAGGCAGGTGAACCTGGCGGGCTCCCCGGCCCGTGGAGGGGGTAGAGCAACCCCGCCCCGCGCCCACCGGGGTCGACCGGAAGGGATCCGATGTCGCTGCTGGCCAGACTGCGCACCCGGCACCAGGAGCACGTCGACTTCGCCGCCACCCCGGTCGGGCACGCGCTGGTGCTGCACGCGCCCGGGGTCATCGGCGACGCCGCGCGGGCGGTGGCCCCGGCCCTGCCCGCCGACGTAGACCGCGACCTCGTGGTCGCCGACCTGCCCTCCGCGGCGACCGCGACCAGGGCCGCGCTGGTCGCCGCGCTGCCCCGCGGTCCCCGCGGCATCCGCCTGGTGCTCACCGGGACCCCCGTGGGTTCCCCGGCCGACGCGGCGCGCTGGTTCTCGGAGCGGCTCGACCGCCCGGTGGCGGTCGCGGCGGAACCGCTGCCGCGCGGGGCCACCGCGGTGCTGCTCGTCGGGGCGGGCCGCGACGGCGGGTGGACGGGTTTCCCCCGGTCGGCGGACTTCGCGTCGGTCGTGGCGCGCAGCCACGTCCCCGGCGAACCCGAGACGGCCGAACCGCTGCCCGCGGGCGTGTGGCTGCGCCCCGACGGGGAGCCCCGCTGGCTGGCGGTCAACCGCGCCGAGCTGACCGGCACCGTGCCCGAGGTCCCCGGGACGCTCACCCTGGTCCTCGGCGGTCAGCACCTGCCCCCGCTCACCCTCGACGCGGTCGCCCGGTTCTGGTCCACCCTCACCGCGGCCGACCGCGCCAGGGCCCGCTTCGCCCGCTACGGCCTGGTGCGGCTGCCCACCGGGCACGACCTCGGCCAGGCCCTCGCCGACGTCCTCGGCGAGGAAGTCGCCTGCTACAACGGCCTGCCCGCGGGCGACCCCGGCGCACCGCGCGTGCGCACCGTCCAGCCGAACGGGTCGCTGTGCTGGGACACCTTCGCCCAACTGTTCACCCACCTCCCGCACGAGCCGGGCGCCGAACCCGCGGCACCCCGGCTGCTCGGGCACCGGGCGCCGGTGGCCGGGCTCGACGAGGTCACCCCCGGGGTGTACCGGTGGGAGCCGGACGCGGTGGTGGAGGTGGTGCGCGCCGGGCTCTGGGTGCGTTCCCCGGAAGAACCCGCGCACGCCGCCGCGGTCCGCGCGGCGCCGGTCGACCCCGCCACGCACCAGCTCTTCCACGACGCGGACGACCGGCTGCGCGAGGTGGCCCGCGCGGTCGCCGAGCAGCTCGACGTGCAGGTCCGCTTGGTCAACCGCGTGGTCCCCGCCCCGACCGAACGCGCCGCGCCGGAACCCGGGAGCCCGGTCGACGAGAGCGCCCCGGCGGCGCCCGCCGAGGTCGACCTGCCGTGGCTCGCCCAGCTCATCCGGACCGACTCGGCGCTCACCGCGCCGCCGCCCCCGGTCACCGCCGCACAGGCGGGTCGGTTCGCCCGCGCCGCCGTCGGCCCGACACCCGCTGTGGCGGCGGTCGCGCAGACCGTGGTCCTGGCCCACCCCCGCCGCCCCGCGGACCTCGACCCGCCCGCCGACCCGGTGGCCGACCCGGTGGCCGAGCCCGACGACGGGCTGATCGGCAAGATCCTCCGCGGCGCGCTCGCCCCCGTGCCCGCCTCCATCCACCTGCCCGAGGCGGACGACGAGCGGCCCGCCGAACCGCTGGACCCCGCCGCCGACGAGGTCTGGGAATCGGCCGCCGGACACCTCGCCGAGCAGGCCCCCGAGCCCACGTTCCCGGACCCCGCCCGGGTCGAACTGGTGGCCGCCCCGGAGAGTGCCGAGATCGAGCCGGTGGCGGTCCCGGAGGGCGTCGAGACCAAGCCGGTGGTCGCCCCGGAGGGCGCCGAGGTCGAATCGGTGGTGGTCCCGGAGGGCACCGGGGTCGAGCAGGTGTCGGACCCGGAGCGCGCTGGGGTCGAGCCGGTGGCGAGCCCAGGAGGTGCCGGAGTCGAGCCGGTGGTGGAACCGGGGGGTGCCGAGATCGGGCCGGAGGGTGAGCGGGCGTGGGTCCGCGCCACCTGGGCCGCGGAGTTCGCCGCCGCCGAGTCCACCGCGTCCGTGCTGGCCCGCCACCCCAAGCTCGCCGACCCGGCCGCCCCCGAGGACGCGCTCACCGACGCGGTCGCGCTCCGGCTGTACCTGGCCGGTGCCGCGGTCGACCTCGACCCGGCGCTTCGCGCCGCCTCGAACGCGCCGGTCCTGCGCCTCGGCCGCTGTGCCGCGTCCGCCGCCGCCCGGCTGCCCGCCCACCGGGGCGGCACCGTGACGGCCCTGTCCCCGACGCCCGCGCAGTGGGAGTCCTACCGCGAGCGGGAGGTCGTGGTCGAGCAGGGTTTCCTGCACCTGCTGGCCGCCCCGTGCGCCGCGCAGCGCGGTGAGGTCGACCTGCTGGTGTGGTCGATGACCGGCAGGCGCACCGCACCGCTGGAACCGGCGGAGGACGCGGTGACCGACCGGGTGCTGTTCCTGCCGGGAACCCGGTTCAAGGTGCTCGACCTCAGCGAACCCGCGGCGGGGGAGCGCGGTCGGATCGTGCTGCGCGAACTCTCCCCGGCCGAGGTCGACGCCGACGGCGGGGCCGAGTCGAACCGGTCGTCGCTGGACCGCTTCGCCCGCACCTCGCTGGAGCGCGCGGTCGACCGCTGGGCCCGCCAGGAGCCGTGCGAACGTGTTCCGGCCACCGCCGCGGACCGCTTCCGCCTGCTGCCCGGCCTGGGCTGACCCCGAACCGCGAAGGGAATCCCATGACGACGACACCCGCCGAGGCCGAGTCCGTGGAAGACGGGCTGCTGCTGCTCATCGACGACGAGTGGCGCTCCACGGCCGCCGAGCCCGACCCCCCGGTGTCCGCCGTGCTCGGCGCCTGGCCGGTGACCGACGGCACCCGGGGCAGGTTCCAGCCCAACCCCGTCTACCAGCCCTCCTCGCCGGACTCCCCGCTCGACCCGGTGGACGCGGTGCTGCGCGAGGCCGCCCGGGGCGGTCCCGCCGACGAGCTGCCCGCCCTGCTGCGCGACGCCGTGCTCGGCATCGCCGTGGACGAGGAAGGCAGCGCGGTGGTGGGCCCCACCCCCGACGGCGCCCACGCGGTCCTGGTGACCACCGCGCCCGGCCACCGGCCGAGGGTGGACGCCCCCCACTGGTTCCCGGTGGACGTGCACCAGCTCGCCGCGTCGCTGCCCGAGCGGGGGGTCGACGTCCTGCTCAACCCCGGCGGCCCCGCCGCCATGAGGGTCCCCGCCGAGGTCATCCGGTCGATCGCGGCGGTCGACCGCGAAGCGGACCAGGAGCAGTGACCGCAGGCCGGTGTGCAGGCGCACGCCGTTCGCCGGACCGGTGAACCAAACCGGACCGGGGGCACGTGGTGGTGTTGTCGGCCCGGTGACGGAGGCCCACCCGCGAGGGTTCCTCCCCGTCGAGACCGAGGAGCACCGCACCCGGCCGGGTCCGGTGCGCGGCCGAAGGCAGTCCGGAGCGCGCGAGTCCCGGGCACCACAGCGGAGCGGAGGAGAACCGATCGTGAGTCGGAACGTCGTGCTGGTCTCCCAGACCCCCGGTCGCGGTCACCGCAGCATCGGTGATGCCGTGTCGAGCGCGCCCGACGGCGCCGTCATCCTCGTCGGCCCCGGTCGCTACAGCGAGAACCTGGTCATCACCCGGCCGGTCACCATCACCGCCGAGGACGGCCCCGGCACGGTGCGCCTGGTGGCCACCACCGGTGTCGCCGTCGTGCTCGGCGCCGACTCCGCCGCCCTGTCCGGGCTGGTCGTGGTCGCCGCCGACGCCGACAGCCCCGCGGTGCTCGTCGGCGGCGGGCAGCTCGACCTCACCGAGTGCTCGCTGGCCGCGTCGAGCTGGGCCACCGTGTTCGCCCGCGACGACGGCAGCGTGGTCATGCGCGACTGCGAGATCCGCAACACGGTCGGCGCCGGGGTCGTGGTCACCTCCCCGCGCGGTGGGGTGCTCGACACCTGCCGCTTCGTCGAACTGGGCACCTCCGCGGTCGTCGTGGCCGACGACGGCGCCCTGCTGATGCGCGCGTGCTCGGTGGACACCGCCGCGGGCAACGGCATCTGCCTCAACGGCCGCGGCAGGCTCACCGTCGAGGACACCACCGTCTCCGGCACGGGCAAACCCGCCGTCGCCGTCGAGCAGCAGGCCGTGCTCACCGCGTCGCGCCTGTCGGTGACCGGCGTCGCCGCCATCGGCTTCTACCTGGCCAGCAGCGACCAGGTCCTGCTGGAGGACTGCACGGTGGACCGCGCGGGCGGCGAGGGCGTGTTCGTCGCCGAGGCGTGCGCGCCGGTGCTGCGCGGCTGCACCGTGCGCGGCACCCGAGGCCGCGGCCTGTACTTCGGCGGTCGCGCCGCGGGCAGCGTCTCCGACTGCGCCGTGGCCGACGTCGACGGTGTCGGCGTCGTGGTCAGCGGGCGCAGCGTCACCGAGTTCGACCGCACCACCGTTTCCGGCTGCTCCTCCACCGGGGTCCTGCTCGACGACGGCGCCGACCCGCTGCTGCGCCGCCTGCGCGTCGTCGGCTGCGACGGCGACGCCATCGAGATCGCGGGCGGTGCCCGGGGCACCCTGGAGAACGTCGAGGTCGACGGCGGTCGCGGCGCGGGCCTGGTGGTCACCGGCGGCGCCCGGCCCTCGGTCAGCGGGCTCGGCGTGCGCCGGACCGCCGCCGCGGGCGTCCGCGTGGTGGAGGCGGCGCTGGCGCTGGTCGACTCCGCGGTGGAGGCAGCGGGCGCCGAGGGCGTGCACGCGGGCGCGGGTGCGGACGTCTCCGTGCTGCGGTGCCGGGTGCACGGCAGCGAAGGCGCGGGCTGCCTGTTCGCCGAGGGCTCCTCGGGGTCCGTCGTGGACTCCGAGTTCTCCTCCGGCGCGGGCGACGGCATCCGGGTCGACACCGAGGAATCGGTGCGGGTCTCCGGCTGCACGGTGCGCGACAACCGCGGCAGCGGCGTCCGCCAGACCCGGCCCGGCTCGGCCATCGAGGTCCTCGACGTGATCAGCGGCGGCAACCGCACCCCCGACGCCTTCGGCACCGCGGCCACCGCCGACGCGCCACCGCCCGAGGCCGACGCCCCGAGGCAGCGGGCGGCCTCCGGGTCCGACCCGCTGGTGGAGTTGCAGAACCTCGTCGGCCTGGCCGGGGTCAAGGGCGAGGTCACCTCGCTGGTCAACCTCAACAAGATGGCCAAGCGCCGCCAGGACGCGGGCCTGTCGGCCCCACCGATGGCCCGGCACCTGGTGTTCGCGGGCGCCCCCGGCACCGGCAAGACGACCGTCGCCCGCCTCTACGGCCAGATCCTCGCCCAGCTCGGTGTGCTCGCCAAGGGGCACCTGGTCGAGGTGGCCCGCGCAGACCTGGTCGCGCAGATCATCGGCGGCACCGCGATCAAGACCACCGAGGCGTTCACCAGCGCCCTCGGCGGCGTGCTGTTCATCGACGAGGCGTACACGCTGAGCCAGGGAGGCGGCGGCAGCGGCCCGGACTTCGGCCGCGAGGCGATCGACACCCTGGTCAAGCTGATGGAGGACCGCCGCGACGAGATCGTGGTCATCGCGGCGGGCTACTCCAAGGAGATGGCGGGCTTCCTGGCGGCCAACCCCGGCATGGAGTCGCGGTTCAGCCGGACCATCGAGTTCGCCAACTACACCGCGGAGGAACTGGTGACCATCGTCCAGTCGCAGTGCGCCCGGCACGACTACCGGCTCGACGACGAGGCCGTCGACGCCCTGCTGCGGTACTTCGAGGACATCCCGAAGGACGGCACGTTCGGCAACGGCCGCACCGCCCGCCGGGTGTTCGAGCGGATGACCGACCGCCAGGCCTCCCGCCTGGCCACGAGCACCACCGCCGACTCGGTGGACCTCACCCTGCTCACGGTCGAGGACCTGGAAGCGGTCGCCCGACCGGCCCCCGCGTCCTAGGACCGGCACGTGGCCACTGGGATCGCGTCGGTTCCGCCCTGCCAGGTCGGGGACGGTGCCGGACCCGCCCCGCCAAGTCGGGGACCGTGCCGGACCCGCCCTGCCAAGTCGGGGACGGTGCCGGGTGGGGAAGAGGGGGCGGGTGGCGGGAGAAATAAACACAGTCCAACGGCGGGAGTGATGATGCACCGGCTTTTCGCACAAGAGGCGCTCGACGCGCTCGTCGCCGAGCCGATCGGCGCGCACGTGCTGCTCCGCCACCGCGACGAGGGCGCCCGCGGCCACGACCCGGTGCTGCACCGGGTACCCGCCGTGGCGGGCCAACTGCTCGTGGTGGTCTCCGAGCGGGCACGCCAGGAGAAGACCCTGGCCCGGTTGCTCCCCACCCTGCTGCGCTCGGTCCTCGCCGACGTCCGGGCGACGTCGCTGTGGCTCGGATTGCCCGGCCTCGCGGGTCACCCGGCGGCCCAGCGGCTGGCCCGCGAACTCGGCGTCGACGTCATCGCCCCGGACGGCCCCCTGGCCACCGGACCCGCCGTGCTGTACGCGGGCCACGGCACCGGCGCCTCCGGCTGGTGGCGCGTGCGCCCCGGCGCGGACCCCGAGTACGCGGGCCCGCGCTGGCCCGCCGCACCGTGGGAGTCGGTGCTGCCCACCACCCCGGTCACCGTTGCCGACCTCGTCGTCGAACCCGTGCCCGCGGGCATCCTGGTGCGCGCCGGGAACCCCGAACCGGTCCACGCGACCGATCCCGCCTTCACCGTGGTCGGCGACCACCGCTTCCCGAGGATGGTCGTCGGGGGCGGCGACACCGTCCCCACCCCCGCGTCCGTCGCGTCGGTGCTGCTCAGGTTGGGCACGGTCCGGGCGGTGCTGGTCCCGGCCGTGCCGGAGGTCTGCGCGTCCGCCTGGCAGCGCGACCTGGCCGCCAAGGCGGGCGCGGACGTCCTGTTCACCACCGGGATGCCGGTCGACGCCACCTCCACGGCCGTCCCGGCCGCCGACGGCGACCCCGTGTTCCGCCCGTTCCCCACCCTGCTGCGCCAGCTCACCAACGGCGGCGGGCAGCAGGTCGTGGAAATCGCCCCCGCCCCCCGGGGCTGGGTGCGCCACGGGGTTCGCGCCTACCGCCCGCTCGACGGCGTGCCCGCGGGCGTGGTCGCCGAGGTGGTCCCCTCCGGCCTGGTCCTGCACTCGTCTTCCGCGGGCGCCGCCCCCGGCCCGCTGCCC